>NZ_JBQEOE010000009.1:0-133811 GCF_052045105.1 Lysobacter sp. 22409
GCCCTTTTCTTTGGTTACCTTTGACCGAAGGGAATCCAGACGGACTTTTGAGCTTAGCAAAAGAAAGTAACCCGGCCGCGGCAGCGGACGGAAGCTCTGCTCTTGCTTATGGCTTCCTGAGAATTAAGATCGGACCAAACGCTTAAAGCTTCCGCCAGTGAAGCGGCGGGTTACTTTCTTTTGTCATAAGCAACAAAAGCAAAGCAACCAAATAAGTTTCTTATTTTGAATCACAGGCCCGCACAAGCGATGCCGACGCAGGGCTCTACATACGGGACATCCCTGTCCCGACGAAAAACGGCGCGGATCCTTGCGCACCGCCCTCCGGGTCTTCTATGGCCTTCGCTAGTGCGAGGCGACGCACAGCCACGGCAGAAGCAAAATCGTTACGGCAACGGCAGTTTTGACAGCGCCGTGCCGTTGTCATTGCTGCGATGAGCTCGCGCGGGCGCCGCGCTTGCACGAATCGAGCCAGAAACCCGGGTATTTCTGGCACGTTTGATGCCGGGAATATTTTCACCCGCGGCTAACGGCGCTGGGAGCAGCGTCCGATCGGACGCGTCTCGCGTCCGCCCGCAATGCGGGAACGATTCACGAGGACGACGACATGAAACGCATCGCTGCGTTTGCGATGGTCGCGTTGCTTCCGCTTGTTTCAGCGCAGGCCGAACACCGCGAGTTCCGCGCAGTCCTGGAAGGCAGCCAGGAAGTTCCGCTGGTCTCCACCGGCGCCAGCGGTGGGTTCCGCGCCCGCATCGGCGACGGCGGCGCGATCCACTACCAGCTTTCGTATTCCGGTCTGGAAGGCGACGTCACCCAAGCGCATATCCACGTGGGCCAGCGCAGTGTCAACGGCGGCATCGCCGTGTGGCTGTGCTCGAACCTGGCCAGCCCGCCGACGCCTGCGGGCGTGCAACCGTGTCCGCCGCCGCCGGCGACCATCCAGGGCGTGATCATGGCCGCCGACGTGGTCGGCCCGAGCGGCCAAGGCATCGCCGCCGGCGAGTTCGAGGAATTGCTGCGCGCGCTGCGCGGCGGCAACGCCTATGCGAACGTGCACACCAGCAAATTCCCGGGCGGCGAGGTGCGCAGCCAACTGGGTCATCGCCACAACGGCCACGACGATTGAGCGAGAGGTTCCAGCCTGGGCGCTTGCGCTGAGCTTCTCGGGCCAACCAGGAACGTTTAGCGGTTAGCAACTCCGTGCGGCACGTGCCCCGCGGCGACGTGGTCGCGCGCCGACAGGATGTTGTGCTCGGAGTCATCGAAGAAGATGTCGGCGCCAAAGGCTTCCAGGAACGGCCCCTTGGGTCGGCCGCCGAGGAACAGCGCCTCGTCGAGACGGATGCCCCACTCGCGCAGGGTACGGATCACCCGTTCGTGCGCCGGCACCGAGCGCGCGGTGACCAGGGCGGTGCGGATCGGTGCGTCCTGGCCGACCGGGAAGGCCTTCTGCAAGCGATGCAGGGCGTCGAGGAAGCCGCGGAACGGGCCGCCGGAGAGCGGTTCGCCGGCGTGGCTGCGCTCGTGCTCGGCGAACGCGGCCAGGCCGCCCTCGCGCGAGACGCGCTCGCCCTCGTCGTCGAAGATCACCGCGTCGCCGTCGAAGGCGATACGCAACTGGTCCGGGCGCAGATGCGGCGCCAGCCGCGACGGCGGAATCGCCGGCAACAAAGTCGCCGCGGCGACACCGGCAGCGAGCGCGGCGCTGACGTCTTCGGCATTGGCCGAGAGGAACAGGTCGGCGCCGAACGGTCGGATGTAGGGAAACGGCGGCGCGCCGTTGCTGAACGCCGCACGCTTGATCGACAGGCCGTGATGGGCGATCGAATTGAAGATGCGCAGGCCGCTGTCGGCGGAGTTGCGCGAGATCAGGATGACCTCGACCCGCGGCGCCTCCGGCGGCGCGCCTTGGTTGAGCGCCAGCAATTTGCGCACCAGCGGGAAGGCGACGCCGGGACGCAGAAAATCGTCCTCGTGCTCGCGCTGGAAGTCGGCGTAGGCGTCGATGCCCTCACGCTCGAACAGCGTATGGCTCTCTTCCATGTCGAACAGGGTGCGCGAGGAAATCGCGACGATCAACGGGTCGGCATCACGGTCAGGCATGCCGTCATTGTGCCCTGTCGCGCGCCACGCAGATAGGACGGACTGCCCCATGTCGGGCCCCGCCGGTCGGCGTGGCAGTAACCGTGCGCGCTGTTGCTTACCACTGCGTATGGCTAAGCCCGCTTCGATGCCGTTTGAAGTTTGCTTCACAGGCGCTCGCGAGACTGGCCCTCCTTCACACGCAGTCCTCGCCATGAACCTCCGATTCCCGCATTTGCGCCGGTTGGCCCTGGGCCTGCTGCTGGCGTGCTCCGGCACCGGCATCGCCCAGGCCGCCGACAAGGTCCTGATCGTGGTCAGCAGCGAAGGCCGCGACCAGGGCAAGACCCGGCCCGGCTATGAGATGGACGAGTTCGCCCAGGCCTATCTGATCTTCCGCGACAACGGCCTGGCGGTGGACGTCGCCAGCCCGCGCGGCGGCGCCGCCGAGGCCGACAAGTACGACCCGAAGCTCGCCTTCAATGCGCGCCTGCTCGAAGAAGGCCACGGCCTGAACCAGTTGAACACCACCCTGGCCACCTCGGCCGTGCGCGCCGAGGACTACGCCGCGGTCTACGTGGTAGGCGGCAAGGGCGCGATGTTCGATCTGCCGGACGACCCGGCGCTGAAAAAACTGCTCGCCGAAGTGTACGAGCGCGGCGGCGTGGTCGCCGCGGTCTGCCACGGCCCGGCCGCCTTGGTCGACGTGCGTCTCGACGACGGCTCCTATCTGGTCTCCGGCCGCGCCTTGACCGGTTTCAGCAACGAGGAAGAAGCGATCTTCGGCAAGCGCTGGGCCAGGCAGTTCCGCTTCCAGCTCGAAGACGCCCTGCGCGAACGCGGCGCACGCTGGCAGGAAGCGCCCTTGATGATGCCGGGGCTGGCCGTCGACGGCCGCTTGATCACCGGCCAGAACCCCTACTCCACCCCGGCCGTCGCCGAAGCCATCGTCGCCGCGCTCGGGCGCACGCCGGTCGCGCGCACGCCCTGGCGCGACGAACGCAGCCTGGCCCTGGTCGAGCGTTTGCTCGCCGGCGAGCGCGAAGCTGCGCACAAAGCGCTCGCCGACGAGCCGGACGCCTACCACGTGCAGTTGATCGGGTTGATCGGTTATTACCAGTTGCAGGCGCATCCCGAGCCGGCCCGCACCCGCGCCGCCCTGGCGATCATGCAACTGGCCGCGCCGTACATGCCCGAACCGCAATTGCGCCTGGGTATCGCCGAAGCGCATTGGCGGCTCGGCGACGAGGCCCAGGCACGGGCGATGATCGGCGAGGTGCTGGTCAGTCACCCGGACATGACCGATGCTAAGCGCCTTCTCGAACGGATCGACGGCTGAGCGCTGATGCACGACCGCCTGCGCATCCTCGTGATCGAAGACCACCTGGCCCTGCGCACGGCCATGGCGGCGATGTTCGAATCGCACGGCCATGCCGCCGATTTCGCCGCCGACGGCCGCACCGGCCTGCAGTTGGCCCTGAGCGATCCACCCGACGTGTTGGTGCTCGACCTGACCCTGCCCGGCCTCGACGGCTTGCGCGTGTGCACGGAACTGCGCGCACGCGCCGACCGTCACATCCCCATTCTGATGCTGACCGCACGCGACGGCCTCGACGACAAATTGCGCGGTTTCGAGGCCGGCGCCGACGACTATCTGGTGAAACCCTTCGCCGGCGAAGAATTGCTCGCGCGCTGCCTGGCCCTGTCGCGCCGGCATCGCGCGGGCGAGCCGCACGGCCTGCGCATCGGCAGCTTGAGCATCGACCGCCGCAGCGGCGAAGTGCGCCGCCAAGGCCGCCTGCTGGAATTGCAACACACGCCCTTGCGGATCCTGACCATCCTCGCCGAGGCCTGGCCGCGCACCCTGACCCGCAGCGAGCTGATCCAGCGCCTGTGGGGCGACGTGCCGCCGCAATCCGATCCGCTGCGTTCGCACCTGTATCTGTTGCGGCAGGCGCTGGACAAGCCGTTCGCACAGCCGATGCTGCGCACCGTGCACGGCGTCGGCTTCAAGCTCGAAAGCGACGAGGACGCGACGCCGTGAGCGGCCCGGCGAAAGCACCGAAGCGGCGCCTGCGCAATCGCCTGATGCTCGCCTTCGCCGGCTTCGCCCTGTCGGTCGCGGCCTTGTTCGGGCTGTATGCGGTGGCCTTCATGTACGCGACCGAAGACGCCTTCTTCGAGTCGATGCTCGAACAGGAAGCCGCGGCGCAGTTGCGCCGGCACGCGCTCGACGGCGCTTGGGCCGAGCCGCAACAAGCCTTCATGCGCGTCTACCCGGACACGCAACATTTCCCCGCCGATCTGCTCGCCGCGCGCGAGTCCGAGCCCTGGCGTTCGGAATTCGCCGGCCGCGACGGCCGCCATTACCACGTCAAGGCGCTGCAGCCGCCGGCGCCGGCGCAAGGCGCCTGGCTGGTCGCCGAGGTCAGCCGGCAACTGGTGGTGCGGCCGATGCGCGACCGCATCCTGCAATGGCTGGGCTGGTCGGCGTTGGCCGTGGTCGGCCTGGCCTTGGCGCTCGGCGCCTGGCTGGCGCGGCGCAGCACCGCGCCGCTGTCGCGCCTGGCCGCACTGGTCGACAGCATGGCGCCGAACCGCTGGCCGCAACGCATCGCCGCGGGTTTTCCCGACGACGAGGTCGGCGTGCTCGCACGCGGCCTGGATGCGATGACCGAACGCACCCAGGCCTTCATCGACCGCGAGCAGGCCTTCACCCGCGATGCCAGCCACGAACTGCGCACGCCGCTGGCGGTGATCCGCAGCACCGGCGAACGCCTGCTGGCCGAGCCTGCCCTGTCCGCGGCCGGCCGCGAGCATCTGCTGCACCTGCGCCAATCGGCTTGGCAACTCGAACAGACGGTAACGACGCTGCTGACCCTGGCGCGCGAGGCGCCCGTGGTGTTGCCCGATGCGCCGATCGCGCTGTTGCCGGTGCTGGAACAGGTGGTGATCGAACAAGCGGTCTGGCTCGACGGCAAGCCGGTCGAGGTCGAGGTCGACGTGCCCGGCGAGACGCGCATCGATCTGCCGCAGCCGGTGCTGCATATCCTGTTGTCGAATCTGATCGGCAATGCCTTCGCCCACACCGAATCCGGCACGGTCGACATCCGCATCGCCGGCGGGCGCCTGCGCGTCGCCAACCGCGGCCATCCGATCCCGGCCGAGCTGCGCGAACGCCTGCACGAGCCCTTCCGCAAACGCGAAGGCAGCGCCGGCCTCGGCCTCGGCCTGGCGATCGTGCAGCGCCTGTGCGAACGCTACCGGGTCGACCTGCGCCTCGACGAGGAGGCCGGGGCGATGGTGGTGAGCCTCGCCGTGGCGGGCGCTGCGGGTTCGCCCCAGGGCGCGCCGGGGACGGCGGAAAGCTCAGCCGTGCGCTCGGACTAGCCGCGCGACAGCGGCGCCGGCCGGCCGATTCCTGCGGTTTAGGGCCGGAATCGCCGCAGGCCTCGTTGCCGACCGCGGCGACAAGGTATCGTTCCGCACCGCCTCATCGTCCGGACGCCCGACATGTCCCCAACCGAAGTCCCTGCCCGCACCGCCACGCTCATGAACGGCGCCGCCGCGTCCCAGCTCGGCCATGCCTTGAAGTCGCGCCAGTTGGTGATGATGGGGCTGGGCAGCGCGATCGGCGCCGGCCTGTTCCTCGGTTCGGGGGTCGGCATCCGCAGCGCCGGGCCGGCGGTGCTGTTGTCGTATCTGATCGCCGGCGCGTTGGTCATCATCGTGATGCGCGCGCTCGGCGAAATGGCCGCGGCGCGGCCGACCAGCGGCGCGTTCTCGGTGTATGCCGCCGACGCGATGGGGCCGACCGCCGGCGCCACGCTCGGCTGGCTGTGGTGGGCGCAGTTGGTGATCGTGATCGCGGCCGAATCGGTCGGCGCCGCCGGCCTGCTCGCCACGGTCTGGCCACAATTGCCGGTGGCCTTGATGTCGCTGGTGTTCATGTCGGTGTTCACCGGCGTCAACCTGCTTGGCGTGCGCAACTTCGGCGAATTCGAGTTCTGGTTCGCGATCCTCAAGGTCGCCGCGATCCTCGCCTTCATCGCCATCGGGGTGCTGCTGGTCTGCGGCCTGTTGCCCAACGTGCCCTCGCCGGGGCTGTCGAACTTCTTCGACCACGGCGGCTTCGCACCGAAGGGTTGGGCCGGCGTCGGCGCGGCCTTGCTGGTGGTGGTATTCGCCTTCGGCGGCACCGAGATCGTCGCGGTCGCCGCGGCCGAAACCCAGGACCCTGAGCGCAGCATCACCCACGCCATCCGCACCGTGGCCTGGCGCATCCTGGTGTTCTACATCGGCTCGCTCGCGGTGATCATCGCGGTGGTGCCGTGGACCAGCGAGTCGTTGAATTCGCCGTTCGCCGCGGTGCTGGAAGTCGCGCGCATCCCCGGCGCGGCGACCGCGATCACCCTGGTCGCGGTGGTCGCCCTGCTGTCGGCGCTCAACGCCAATCTCTACGGCGCCTCGCGCATGATCTATTCGCTGGCCGAACGCGGCGAAGCGCCGCGCGCGCTCGCCCACCTGAGCCGCAGCCGCGTGCCGACCGTGGCCGTGCTGGCGAGCGTGGCCTTCGGCTTCGTCGCCACCGCACTGGAGCTGCTGTATCCCGACAAGGTGCTGCCGGCGCTGTTGAACGTGGTCGGCTCGACCTGTTTGCTGGTGTGGGCGCTGTCGTTGTTCTCGCAGCTGATCCTGCGCCGCCGCGCCGACCGCGCCGGCACCGTGCTGCCGTTCAAGATGTGGGCCTTCCCTTACGTGACCTGGGCCGGCCTGGCGATCCTCGGCCTGGTGTTCGTGCTGGCGCTGTCGATCGAAGGCCCGCGTCTGCAGTTGCTGTCGACGATCGCCCTGACCTTGCTCATCGCCGCGGCCAGCGAAGTCGCACGCCGGATGCGCAGCAAAACCGCCAGTGGCAATTGACATTAATTACATTATTTAAATAACTGATATTTAAGGTTATTTATCTATAACTTAAAGCGGTTTCGAGCAGGGTCGACGATCGCTCGCCTGCTGGAGCAGCGCAACAGGAAGGAGCGCCGCAAACGATGAGCGCAGGCGAACACGGCATCGATCTGGTCGGCGCCTTGCTGTGGCGCCAAGGCCGCGTGCTGTTGGGCCTGCGCGCCGCGCACAAGCGGTTGGCACCGAATTGCTGGGACATGCTCGGCGGCCACGTCGAGGCCGGCGAGACGCCCGAACAAGCCCTGTGGCGGGAGCTGCAGGAAGAAGCCGGCATCGGCCCGCCCGTGCTCGCTAGGCCCGTGCTCGCTACGCCCGACCAGCACGCCGCGGCGGCGGCCAGCGTAGTCGCCGAATTCGCCTGCGACGGCCTGGTACTGCGCATCTACCGCGTCGAGGCCTGGGACGGCGAACCCGAGGCGCGAGGCGACGAGCATCAAGGCCTGCAGTGGTTCGAAGCGGCGCAAGCGGCGGCCCTGCCCGAGCTGGCCGATCCGCGCCTGCGCGAAGTTCTGCTGCGGCTGGGCTGAACCCGCTCAGCCGCTGGTGAACTGCTCGATCAGCATGCGCTCTTCGAGGTTGTGTTCGGGATCGAACAGCAAAGTGACGGTGCGGTCGCGCGACTCGCGGATCATCACTTCGACCACGTCGCGCACCTCATGCGAATCGGCGGTGGCGCTGACCGGACGCTTGTAGGGGTCGAGTACGCGGAAGCGGATCTCGGTGTCGGCCTTGAGCAAGGCGCCGCGCCAGCGCCGCGGCCGGAACGCCGCGATCGGGGTCAGCGCGATCACCGCCGACCCCAGGGGCAGGATCGGGCCGTGGGCGGAGAAGTTATAGGCCGTGCTGCCGGCCGCGGTCGCGACCAGCACGCCGTCGCAGATCAGCTCGTCGAGCCGGGTCTGGCCGTTGAGGTCGATGCGGATGTGCGCGGCCTGGCGGGTCTGGCGCAGCAACGACACCTCGTTATAGGCCAGCGAACCGAAGGTCGCGCCGGACTCGGTCTGGGCGACCATTTCCAGCGGACGCAGCACCGCCGGCTCGGCCGCCTCCAGGCGTGCGAACAGGTCCTCGCCGTTGTGCTGGTTCATCAGGAAACCGACGGTGCCGAGCTTCATCCCGTACACCGGTTTACCGAGGCCGCCGTGGCGATGCAGGGTCTGCAGCATGAAGCCGTCGCCGCCGAGCGCGACCAGGACATCGGCGGCATCCGGCTCGTGCTGGCCATGGCGTGCGATGAGATCGGCGAGCGCCCGCTGGGCCTCGTCGGTGTGACTGGCGAGGAAGGCGATGCGTTGCGTCGCGGTCATCGGCGGCTCCGGAAGGATGCCGTCAGCATAACCCGGAGGGCGTTGCGGATTCTGCACGCCGGTCGCGACGGTCGGCCAAGGAGCCGCTTCGAGGGTAGGAGCGGCGCGAGCCGCTACATCGCAGTGACGTGGCAAGACGCAAGAACGCGGTCGCGGTCGCGCCGCTCCTGCTCCAAAGCGGAGCGCTGCGGCGATATGACAGAGCGCACAAAAAAGCCCCTCTCCCGGGCGGGAGAGGGGCTTAGTGCCAATCGTCATCGGCGCTTAGGTCAACGCTCGATCAACCGCGCGCGGCCAACTGCGACAAACGCTGCACCGCGACCGACGCGGTCGGATAGTCCAGCGACTTCTGCGCGGCCAGCTCGTTGAGCATGGCCAGGGTGAAACGCAGCGAGACGTCGTCGCGGCCGAGCCAATGGGCGATCTTGGCATCGGCGTTGGCGCCCGGCATCGACAGCACCTGGCCGACCAGGATGCGCTGCTGCGCGCCCAGCTCTTCGCGCAGCACGCCGCGTGCGACCGCGTGCCAGCGACCGTCGACGGTCAAGGCGTCGATCTGTTCCTGCAACCACGGCAGGCGCAGCGCTTCGCCGAGGCGGAAGTGGACCTTGGCCACCTCGACCGGCTTGAGCTTGCGCTCGCGCGCCAGTTCGATGATGTCGCAGCTCGGTTCCAGGTACGGCAGCGCCGCCAGTTGGGCGGCCAGCGCTTCCGGCACGCCCTTGGCCTTCCAGTCGGCGAACGCGGCATCGTGCGCCGGACGCTGGCCGTCGCCGAGGATGCCGTGGCCGGCGCGGATGTTCTTGAAGCCGTCGTGGTAACGCTCGACCGCGGTGGTGATGTCGGGGATCGTACCCGGACGCGACAGCAGCCAACGGGTGAACGAACGCTGCAGGTTCCAGATCACCTGCAAGGCGTCGATCTGGGTCGACTCGGCGACCTTGCCGTCGAGCGCGTCGATCTGCGCCCACAAATCGCGCGCGTCGAGGGTCTCGCGGGTGATGGTGAAGGCCTTGGCGACCTCGCCCGGGGTGCGGCCGCTGTCTTCCTGCATGCGCAGCAGGAAGGTCGCGCCCATCCGGTTGATGGTCGAGTTGGTCACCGCGGTGGCGATGATCTCGCGCTTCAGGCGGTGGTTCTCCATCGCCTTGGCGTACTTGGTCTGCAGCGGCTGTGGGAAGTAACGCACCAGTTCCTTCGACAGGTACGGGTCTTCCGGCACGTCCGAGTCGAGCATCTGCTGGAACGCGACCAGCTTGGAGTACGACAGCAGCACCGACAGTTCCGGACGGGTCAGGCCCTGGCCGCGCGCCTTGCGCTCGGAGATCTCGGCGTCCGACGGCAGAAACTCGATCTGGCGATCGAGCAGGCCCTGCGCTTCGAGGGTGCGGATGAAGTGCTGCTTGGAGCCCAGGCGGGTCTGGCTCATCCGCTCCATCAGGCTGATCGCCTGGTTCTGGCGGTAGTTGTCGTTGAGCACCAACTCGGCGACCTCGTCGGTCATCGAGGCGAGCAGCTTGTTGCGGTCCGGCAGGGTCAGCTTCTTCGCCTGCACCTGGCCGTTGAGCAGGATCTTGATGTTGACCTCGTGGTCCGAGGTGTCCACGCCGGCCGAGTTGTCGATGAAGTCGGTGTTGAGCAGCACGCCGTGCTGAGCCGCTTCGATACGGCCGAGCTGGGTCAGGCCGAGGTTGCCGCCCTCGCCCACCACCTTGCAGCGCAGGTCGCGGCCGTCGACGCGCAGACCGTTGTTGGCGCGGTCGCCGACGTCGCTGTTGGTTTCGCCGCTGAACTTGACGTAGGTGCCGATGCCGCCGTTCCACAGCAGGTCGACCGGCGACTTCAGGATCGCGCTCATCAGCTCGACCGGGCTCATCGCGGCGATGCCGGCGTCGATGCCGAGCGCGGCCTTGATCTCCGGCGACAGCGGGATCGACTTGGCCGAACGCGGGTACACGCCGCCGCCCTTGCCGATCAGCTTCTTGTCGTAGTCGTCCCAGCTCGAGCGCGGCAGCTTGAACATGCGCTCGCGCTCCTTGAACGTCTTCGCCGCGTCCGGGTTCGGGTCGAGGAAGATGTGGCGGTGGTCGAACGCGGCGATCAGGCGGATGTGCTCGGACAGCAGCATGCCGTTGCCGAACACGTCGCCGGACATGTCGCCGATGCCGACCGCGGTGAAATCCTGGGTCTGGCTGTCGCGGCCCATCGCCCGGAAGTGGCGCTTGACCGACTCCCACGCGCCCTTGGCGGTGATGCCCATGCCCTTGTGGTCGTAACCGACCGAACCGCCCGAGGCGAAGGCGTCGTCGAGCCAGAATTTGTGCTCGGCGGCGATGCCGTTGGCGATGTCGGAGAAGGTCGCGGTGCCCTTGTCGGCGGCGACCACCAGATACGGATCGTCCTGATCGTGACGCACCACGTCGCGCGGCGCGACGATCTTGCCGTCGACGATGTTGTCGGTGATGTCGAGCAGGCCGTTGATGAACATCTTGTAGCAGGCGATGCCTTCGGCGAGCACGGCGTCGCGGTCGCCGCCGGCCGGCGGACGCTTGGCGAAGAAGCCGCCCTTCGAACCGACCGGCACGATCACGGTGTTCTTGACCATCTGCGCCTTGACCAGGCCCAGCACTTCGGTGCGGAAGTCTTCGCGACGATCCGACCACCGCAGGCCGCCGCGGGCGACCGGGCCGAAACGCAGATGCACGCCTTCCACGCGCGGGCCGTAGACGAAGATTTCGCGGTACGGGCGCGGCTTGGGCAGGTCCGGCACCTGCGCCGAATCGAACTTGTAGCTGACGTAGCCGCGATCGGCGCCGTCGGCGGCGCGCTGGTAGTAGCTGGTGCGCAGGGTCGCGTTGATCACGCCGATGAAGCTGCGCAGGATGCGGTCTTCGTCGAGGCTGGAAACGCGGTCGAGCAGCGCCTTGATCGCATCGACCGTGGCCTTGGCCTGCTCGTCGCGCTTGCCGTTGCGCGCGTCGATGACCGGCTTGACCGCGGCCATGACCGCGGCGTCGCCGCCCGACAGGGCCTGCAACTGCTGGACCAGCAGGTCCTGGCCGGCCTTGATCTCGGCCTTGCTCTCCTTGCCGGTGCAGGGATCGAAGCGGGCCTCGAACAATTCCACCAGCAGGCGCGCGAGCAGCGGATAACGCGAGAAGGTTTCCTCGACGTAGCTCTGCGAGAACGGCACGCCGACCTGCAGCAGGTACTTGCAGTAGGCGCGCAGCATCGCGACCTGGCGCCAGGACAGGTTGGCGGTGAGGATCAGGCGGTTGAAGCCGTCGTTCTCGGCGTTGCCGCGCCAGATCTGCGCGAACGCGTCCTCGAAGTTCTCGTCGAGGCTGTCGATGTCGATATCGTTGTTGGCGGTCTCGACCTCGAAGTCCTGGATGTAGACCGGCTGCTCGTCGACGCGCAGGCGGTAGGGGTGCTCGGAGATCACCCGCAGGCCCATGTTCTCCATCATCGGCAGCGCGTCCGACAGCGGAATGTCGTCGAGCTGGCGGTAGAACTTGAAGCGCAGGCCGCCCTCGCCCTGGCGGGTGCGGCACAGGCTCAGGCGCAGATCGTCCGGACCGGTCAGCGCGGCCAGGTGGGCGATGTCCTGCGCGGCGACGCCGGCCGAGACTTCTTCGATATAGCCCGCCGGCAAGGCGCGGCCGTAGCGGTTGGCCAGGGCCAGGCCCTGCTGCTCGCCGTGGCGCTGAACCAGCGCGTCGCGCAGTTCGTCCTGGCGGTTACGCACGATCTCGGTCAGTTCGGCCTCAATCGCGACGTGGTCGATCTGGATCGCTTCGCCCGACTTCGGCCGCACGATCACGTGCATCTGCGCCAGCGGCGATTCGCCGATGTGCACGGTGGTGTCGATGTATTCGCCGTGCAGGCGGCGCTTGAGCATCGCCTCCACGCGCAGGCGCACGTCGGTGTTGAAGCGGTCGCGCGGGATGTAGACCAGGCCCGAGAAGAAGCGGCCGTAGCGGTCGCGGCGCAGGAACATCTTGCTGCGCACGCGCTCCTGCAGGCCGAGGATGCCCGAGGTGGTCTTGAACAGTTCCTCTTCGCTCGACTGGAACAGCTCGTCGCGCGGCAGGGTTTCCAGGACGTGGCGCAGGGCCTTGCCGCTGTGGCTGTCCGGGGCCAGGCCCGACTGCTCCATCACATAGGCATGGCGCTGACGCACCAGCGGGATGTCCCATGGGCGGCGGTTGTAGGCGCTGGAGGTATACAGGCCGAGGAAGCGCTTCTCGGCGACCGGACGGCCCTGGGCGTCGAAGCTCAGCACGCCGATGTAGTCCATGTAGCCCGGACGATGCACGGTCGAGCGCGCATTGGTCTTGGTCAGGATCAAAGCATCGACCGAACCCGACTGCGGGATGTAGTGCGCGGCCAGCGAGGTCAGCGGACGCGGCTTGCCGGCGTCCTTGCCGCGCAGCAGGCCCAGGCCGCTGCCCTTGATGGCGCTGAGCACGTCCTGGCCGTCGTGCTTGATCACCTCGTACTCGCGGTAGCCGAGGAAGGTGAAGTGGTTCTCGGCGGCCCAGTGCAGGAAGGCCTGCGCCTCGCGCTTGCCGTCTTCGTTGACCGGCATGCGCTCGCCGATCATGCCGTCGGCGACCTCGTTCATCTTGTCGCGCATCTGCGACCAGTCGCGGACGATCGCGCGCACGTCGGCGAGCACGGTTTCCAGCGCCTTCTTGGCCGAGGCCATCGACTCATTGGTCAGGCGGTCGATTTCCAGGTGCATCAACGACTCGGGCACGCCCTGCCCGACCGAGACCAGCTTGCCGGCCTTGTCGCGCAGGAAGGTCACCACCGGATGGCCGAGCACGTGCACGCCGATGCTCTGGTCGGCCAGCGCCATGGTCACCGAATCGACCAGGAACGGCATGTCGTCGTTGGCGATCTGCAGCACCGTATGCGCCGATTCCCAGCCGTGCGTCTTCAGGGTCGGGTTGAACAGGCGCACCAGCGCCGAACCCGGCTTGCGGTCGCGCGCATAGTCGAGGAAATCGGTCGCCAGCGCGGCCCAGCCGTCGGCCTGGTGCTGCGGCAGCTCGTCCAGGCTCATGCGCTTGTAGAACGCCTTGGCGAACGCCTCGGCCTCCGCGTGGCGCGCCTTCGGCAGGCGCTTGCGCATCGCGGCGACGATCGGCTCCAGCGAGACGCTGGCGCTCTGCGCCTCGACCTGCGCAACGCTCTTGGCGGCGGGCTTGGCGGCGACCGACTTGGCCGTGGCGCTCTTCGCGGCAGCGGGCTTAGTCGTAGCAGGCTTGCTTGCGGCAGGCTTCGCGGCGACGGTCTTGGCGGCGGGCTTGCCCGCTTTCTTGGCCGAGGCTGGTTTGGCGGGATCCTGCTTGGACGCGGCTTTGGGTTTGTTGCTCATGGGAACTCTGAGGTCCGGATGGTATGAGGCCCACGCTTTCGCGCGGGCCAAGAGAAAGGTTAGTGCTTGCGGTTGGAGGCTTGCAGGGCGGCAATGGACGCGGCGCCGTAATCGAGCGACGCGCCCACGCGGCCGCGCGCCATCGGGCGCGGACCGGGTACGGCGGCATCGTTCGAAGCGCGCGAGCCCATGCCGCCGTCCTCAGGACAGGCGGTGGGCCGTGACGAGCCGAAACGTTTCATCGTCTGTCGCTTCAGCGCAGACCGGTTTCGTTGCGGGCGATGACCAGGCGCTGGATCTCGCTGGTGCCTTCGTAGATCTCGGTGATCTTGGCGTCGCGGAAATAACGCTCCAACGGCATTTCCTTGGAATAGCCCATGCCGCCGTGGATCTGCACGGCCTGGTGGGCGATCCACATCGCCGCTTCCGATGCGGTGAGCTTGGCGATGGCGGCCTCGTTGCTGAAACGGCCGCCGTGCTTGTCGGTCTCGGCCTTTTTCCAGGCCGCGCGCAAGGTCAGCAGCAGGGCCGCGTCGAGCTTGCACTTCATGTCGGCGATCTTGGCCTGGGTCATCTGGAAGGCGCCGATCGGCTGACCGAAGGCCTTGCGCTCGCGCACGTAGGTCAGGGTGGCCTCGTAGGCGGCGCGGGCGATGCCGATGGCCTGGCTGGCGATGCCGATGCGGCCGGCGTCGAGCACGCCCATGGCGATCTTGAAACCGTGGCCTTCTTCGCCGAGCACGTCGTCCGGCGCGGCGACGTAATCCTCGAACTCGATCTCGCAGGTGGCCGAGGCGCGGATGCCGAGCTTGGGCTCGGTCTTGCCGCGGTGAAAGCCCGGCTTGGAGGTGTCGATCATGAACGCGGTGATGCCGCGCGCGCCCTTGTCCGGGTCGGTCATCGCGAACAGCACGATGTACTTGGCGACCGGGCCGGAGGTGATCCAGCTCTTCTTGCCGTTGATGACGAAGCTGCCGTCGGCCTGCTTGACCGCCTTGCAGCGCATCGCTGTGGCGTCCGAGCCCGACTGCGGCTCGGTCAGGGCGAAGGCGCCGATCTCGCGGCCCTCGGCGATCGCGCGCACGTAGAGCTGCTTCTGCGCCTCGGTGCCGAACTTGAGAATGCCGTTGCAGAACAGCGAATTGTTGACCGACACGATGGTCGAATGGGCGGCGTCGCCGGCGGCGATCTCGACCATGGCCAGCACGTAGGAGATCGGGTCCATGCCCGCGCCGCCGTACTCGGCCGGCACTTCGATGCCCATCAGGCCGTTCTCGCCGAGGGTGCGGATGTTCTCGAGCGGGAACTCGCCGGTCTGGTCGTGGTGCTCGGCGCTGGGAGCAATCTTTTCCTGGGCGATACGGCGCGCCACGTCCTGGATCATCAACTGCTCTTCGGTAAAGCCAAAATCCACGTCGGCACCTCTGCTGGTTTGAGCACTGCGGCCGGGGCGCGCGGCAGCCCGTAGGCGGCGCCGTCGTCGATCCCCGACCGGCGCGATGGTTCTGCGTCCTGGTCCGCGGCCCTGTCGATGGCCGCGAATGCGAATTGTAGCCGCGCGCGCCGAATAACCCCACCCATGCGCCTGCCCCGCCCATGCGCCTGTGTTTGCGCCGCGAGGCGTCTGCGCGGTCACGGCCGGGCCGGCCCCGACTTGACCTGCAAGCCCTCCGGGAACACACTTATCTCTATATCGCGATACGTTGATGGAACACGGGAATCGAGAATGGAGAATCGGGAATCGTCCTAGTGACTGTCCCGTTGCCCACCTTCGATTCCCTATTCCCCAATCCCGATTCCCTATTCCCAAGGTTGCCCCATGGATCTCGAAGGCTGGTCGTCCCGCTTGAAGGTGTTCGCCGACGCCACCCGCGTGCGTCTGCTCGCTCTGCTCGAAGGCGAGGAGCTGACCGTGGCCGAGCTGTCGGCGATCACCCGCCTGGCCCAACCGCGCGTATCGACGCATTTGTCCAAGCTCAAGGAAGCCGGGCTGGTGCGCGACCGCCGCGCCGGCGTGTCGGCTTATTACCGTTTCGACGACGGTGCGCTCGACCAGGCCCAGCGCGCGCTGTGGCAGACCCTCAGCACCGGCAGCGACGACCCCTTGCTGCGCCAGGACGCCGAGCGCGTGGCCGCGGTGCTCGCGATGCGCGCCTCCGACCAGAACTGGGCCGACTCGGTCGCCGGCGACATGGAACGCCACTACTCGCCGGGCCGCACCTGGGAAGCCCTGGCGCGCTCGGCCCTGCCCCTGCTGCAACCCGGCGACGTGCTCGACATCGCCTCCGGCGACGGCGTGCTGGCCGAACTGCTGGCGCCGCACTCCAACCGCTACGTCTGCCTCGACGCCAGCACCAAGGTCGTCGCCGCCGCCTCCGAACGGCTGCGCAAGCTGCGTAACGTCGAGGTGCGCGAAGGCGACATGCACGCGCTGCCGTTCGAGGCCGACAGCTTCGACCTGGTGGTGCTGATGCACGCGCTGACCTATGCCGAACACCCGGCCCAGGCCGTGGCCGAAGCCGCGCGCGTGCTGCGCCCCGGCGGCCGCCTGCTGCTGACCAGCCTGGCCAGCCACGAACACCGCGGCGCGGTCGAAGCCTTCGGCCACGTCAACCTGGGTTTCGCCGAGAAGGACCTGCAGAAGTTCGCCGCCAAGGCCGGCTTCGACATCGTCAGCTGCGAAACCGTGACCCGCGAACGGCGCCCGCCGCATTTCGAAGTCATCGCCCTGATGGCGCGTAAACCCGCTGCCGAACCGGCGCGCAAGCCGGCGAAGAAATAACGAGGCCCTGCCGATGGAAACCCTGCCCTGGCTCAACCCCGAACGTGCGCGCACGCTGCTGCGCGGCCTGGACGAACGCATCCTGATCATGGACGGCGCGATGGGCACGATGATCCAGCAGCACGAGTTGCAGGAAGCCGACTATCGCGGCGAGCGCTTCGCCGAAGGCTACGACCGGCTGTACGCGGGCGGCCACGACGGCGAGACCGAACACGTCCACGGCGAGAGCTGCGGCTGCTCGCGCGACCAGCGCGGCAACAACGACCTGCTGACCCTGACCCGGCCCGACATCATCGGCGGCATCCACGCCGAATACCTCGCCGCCGGCGCCGACCTGATCGAGACCAACACCTTCAACTCGACCACGATCTCGCTGGCCGATTACGGCCTGGAGCACCTGGCGCGCGAGCTCAACGAGGAAGGCGCGCGCCTGGCCCGCCAGGCCTGCGACGAGGCCGAAGCGCGCGACCCTTCCAAGCCGCGCTACGTCATCGGCGTGCTCGGCCCGACCAGCCGTACCGCCTCGCTGAGCCCTGACGTGAACCAGCCCGGCTACCGCGCGATCACCTTCGACGAGTTGCGCATCGCCTACCGCGAAGCCACCGACGGCCTGATCGACGGCGGCGCCGATGTGATCATGGTCGAGACCATCTTCGACACGCTCAACGCCAAGGCCGCGCTGTTCGCGGTCGAGGAAGCCTTCGACGCGCGCGGCGCGCGCCTGCCGATCATGATCTCCGGCACCATCACCGACGCCTCCGGCCGCACCCTCTCGGGCCAGACCGCCGAGGCCTTCTGGTATTCGGTGCGCCACGTCCAGCCGACCGCGATCGGGCTGAACTGCGCGCTCGGCGCCAAGGACCTGCGCGTGCACATCGACGTGCTGGCGCAGATCGCCGACTCCCACGTCAGCACCCACCCGAACGCCGGCCTGCCGAATGCCTTCGGCGGTTACGACGAAACCCCCGAGGACATGGCCGCGGTGCTCGGCGAGTTCGCCCGCGCCGGCCTGCTCAACCTGGTCGGCGGCTGCTGCGGCACGACCCCGGCGCACATCGCCGCGATCGCCGCGGTGGTCGAAGGCGTCGAGCCGCGCCGCCCGCTGCAGTTGGAAAACGCGGCTTGAAGCGAGAAGTGAGTGCATAGAAGTGAGGAGTGAGTAAAGCCACCCCACTCGTTCCTCGTTGCTCACTCCTTACTCGTTCCTAGTTCCTCACTCCTCTCACCAGCCCCCTTCCCAGGCACCAGCCACCGTATGACTGCCGCCCTCCCCCGCCAGACCCGCCTCAGCGGCCTCGAACCGCTGCAGATCACGCCCGAAAGCAATTTCGTCAACGTCGGCGAACGCACCAACGTCACCGGCAGCGCGCAGTTCCGCAAGCTCATCACCGAAGCCCGCTACGACGAGGCCGTGGTGGTCGCGCGCCAACAGGTCGAGAACGGCGCGCAGGTGCTCGACGTCAACATGGACGAAGGCTTGCTCGATTCCGAGCAGGCCATGGTCACCTACCTCAATCTGATCGCGGCCGAGCCCGACATCGCCCGCATCCCGGTCATGGTCGACAGTTCCAAGTGGACGGTCATCGAGGCCGGGCTGAAATGCCTGCAGGGCAAGGGCATCGTCAACTCCATTTCGATGAAGGAAGGCGAAGCCGAATTCCTGCGCCAGGCCCGCCTGGTCCGCCGCTACGGCGCCGCGGTGGTGGTGATGGCCTTCGACGAGGTCGGCCAGGCCGACACCATCGATCGCAAGGTCGAGATCTGCTCGCGCGCCTACAAGCTGCTGACCGAGCGCATCGGCTTCCCGCCCGAGGACATCATCTTCGACCCGAACGTGTTCGCGGTCGCGACCGGCATCGAGGAACACAACAACTACGCCGTCGATTTCATCGAGGCCACGCGCGAGCTCAAGCGCCGTTTCCCCTATAGCCACATCTCCGGCGGCGTCTCCAACGTCTCGTTCTCGTTCCGCGGCAACGAGGCGGTGCGCCAGGCCATCCATACCGTGTTCCTCTACCACGCCATCAAGGCCGGCATGGACATGGGCATCGTCAATGCCGGCGGCCTGCCGCTCTACGACGACCTCGACAACGAGTTGCGCGAAGCGGTCGAGGACGTGGTGCTGAACCGTCGCGACGACAGCACCGAACGCCTGCTGACCCTGGCCGAGCGCTACAAGGGCAAGAAAGGCGAGAAGAAGGTCGAGGACCTGGCCTGGCGCGACAAGCCGGTGCGCGACCGCCTCAGCCACTCGCTGGTGCACGGCATCGACCAGTGGATCGAAGAGGACGCCGAAGCCGCGCGCGCCGAGTCCACGCGTCCGCTCGACGTGATCGAAGGCCCGCTGATGGCCGGCATGAACGTGGTCGGCGACCTGTTCGGCGCCGGCAAGATGTTCCTGCCGCAAGTGGTGAAGTCGGCACGGGTAATGAAGAAGGCCGTGGCCTATCTGCTGCCCTACATCGAAGCCGAGAAGTTGCGCACCGGCGACGCCGGCAAATCCAACGGCAAGATCGTCATGGCCACGGTCAAGGGCGACGTCCACGACATCGGCAAGAACATCGTCGGCGTGGTCCTGGCCTGCAACAACTTCGACGTGGTCGACCTCGGCGTGATGGTGCCGGCGCAGACCATCCTCGATCGCGCCAAGGCCGAGAACGCCGACCTGATCGGCCTGTCCGGCCTGATCACGCCCTCGCTCGAGGAAATGAGCCACGTCGCCCGCGAAATGCAGCGCCAGGGCTTCACCATGCCGCTGTTGATCGGCGGCGCGACCACCTCGCGCGCGCACACCGCGCTCAAGATCGACCCGCATTACAAGTCGCCGACGATCTGGGTCAAGGACGCCTCGCGCGCGGTCGGCGTGGCGCAGTCGTTGATCTCGATCGAACTGCGCGAGCCCTTCGTCGCCGCCAACGCCTCCGACTACGCCGAGATCCGCGAGCGCCACCGCAACCGCGGCGACGGCAAGCGCCTGGTCTCGCTTGAGAAGGCCCGCGGCCAGCGCTTCAACGGCAACTGGAGCGAGTACGAACCGCCGGCGCCGCTGCAACCGGGCCTGCACGTGTTCGACGACTACCCGCTCGACGAGCTGATCGAGTACATCGACTGGACCCCGTTCTTCAACACCTGGGAACTGGCCGGGCGCTATCCGGCGATCCTGACCGACGAAATCGTCGGTACCCAGGCCAGCGAGCTCTACCGCGACGCGCGCGCCATGCTCAAGCAGATGGTCGCCGAGAAGTGGGTGCAGGCCAAAGCGGTGTTCGGCCTGTGGCCGGCGAACTCGGTCGGCGACGACGTCGAGGTGCAGGTTCCCGGCGAAGGCAAGAGCGAGACCGTGCGCCTGCACTTCCTGCGCCAGCAGGTCGACAAGCCGGTCGACCGGCCCGACCTGTGCCTGGCCGATTTCGTCGCGCCGAAGGACTCCGGCCGGCAGGACTGGATCGGCGGCTTCGCGGTGACTTCGGGCATCGGCATCGAGCCGCACGTCGCCCGCTTCGAGGCCGATCACGACGACTACAACGCGATCATGCTCAAGGCCCTCGCCGACCGCTTCGCCGAGGCCTTGGCCGAGCGTATGCACCAGCGCGTACGCAAGGAGTTCTGGGGTTACGCCGCCGACGAGACGCTCGACAACGAGGCCCTGATCGACGAAGGCTACCGCGGCATCCGCCCAGCCCCCGGCTATCCGGCCTGCCCCGAGCACAGCGAGAAGGGCACCCTGTTCCGCATGCTCGACGCGACCCGCCACACCACCCTGGAGCTGACCGAGAGCTTCGCCATGTATCCGACCGCGGCGGTCTCGGGCCTGTACTTCAGCCACCCCGACAGCCAGTACTTCGTGGTCGGCCGGGTCTCCAAGGAACAGGTCGAGGACTACGCCCGCCGCAAGGGCGCGACCCTGGCGCAGGCCGAACGCTGGTTGGCCTCGAATCTGGATTACGATCCCGAGTAACACGGACGGGCGGCGCACAGCCGCCCCCTCCAGGGACCGGTCAACACGAGCGTGCACGGATGAGCGAAATCCTGATACCCGGCGGTTACGGCATCGACGCGGCGGCCGACCGCGGCGGCGATGCGCTCGGCAACGCCGCCTTCATCGAGAAACATGCGGCTCCGGGCCGCATCGGCCTGTGCGGCGGGCGCGACTGGATCAACAAACTGATCCGCAAGGCGCAATCGCCCTTGACCGAAGACGGTCATCGCAGCCTGTGGTCGCACGCCTTCGTCTTCAGCGAACGCCGCATCGACGGGCAATGGTGGGTGATCGAGTCCGACCTCGACCTGCGCTACAAGCAGATCCGCCTGGGCGTGCAGGAGAACCGCGTCGACCGTTACTACGACGCCGACGCGTTTCCGAACATCGCCATCCTCGATTTCGACTTGAGCCCGGAACAGGTGCACAAGATCCAGGTCGCCGGCCTCGACCTGCTGTCGGGCCTGTCGAGCTATTCGATCAGCGAACTGGTCGGCACCCTGATGGCGATGCACAGCCGTCGCCTGCGCCGGCGCAGCAATCTGCTGGCCAAGGAAGGCGCGCTGTACTGCTCGGCGCTGGTCCAACATTGCTACCACGCCGCCGGCATCGAATTCCTGCCCGGCGTGCCCGGCAAGAACATCGCCCCGCACGATATCGACGAATCGCCGCTGCCGCACCGCACCCATCGGATCATCCGCGACCTGGGCGTATCGACGATCCGCGAGCTGGGCCACAAGTCGAAACACTGGCTGAGCAGCGCACTCGATTCGGACTGAGGCGTCCGCGAGCAGGCGTGCCGCATGGCAACGCCGGTACCCATGGCGCAGGCGCTTCGCCGAACATCGCGGAATGCGGTCGTGCCGCCGGATTTCTTTGGCTGGGCGGCCGATCCGATACGGGGTCGCAAACGCGACCGGTGCCGCTATCGCACCTCAATACGCAATGGTATGGTGACGCCATCCTGGCCCGGCCGCGCCGTCTCGGCGCGACCGGCGCACCGACCCGCCCACGGATCGCCATGCACGACCTGCTGCTGTTCTCCCACGCCAACGGGTTCCCGGCCCCGGTCTACCGGGTGATGCTCACTGCCCTGGCCGAGCGTTTCCACGTGGTCCGGCCCGAGCGCATCGGCCACGACCCGCGTTATCCGGTGACCCCCGACTGGCCGCATCTGGTCGATGAACTCGTCGCGCGCGCAGAGACCGCGGCCGGCAATGCGCGCCGGATCTGGCTGGTCGGGCACTCGCTCGGCGGCTATCTGAGCCTGCTCGCGGCGCATCGGCTGGCCGACTCGGCGTTGGCCGGGCGCGTCGCCGGCGTGGTCATGCTGGATTCGCCCTTGATCGCCGGCTGGCGCGCGCGCCTGGTCTCGATCGGCCGCCGCACCGGCCTGGACAATCTGCTGATGCCGATGCGCGCCACCTTGCAGCGCCGCCGGCTCTGGCCCGACCGCACCGCGGTACGCGAGCACTTCCTGGCCAAGCCCGCGTTCGCCTGCTGGGACGAGCGCGTGCTCGACGATTACGTCGAACACGGCACCCGCGCGGCTGCCGACGGCAGCCGCGAACTCGCGTTCGAGCGCGAGATCGAGTACCGGATCTATCACACCCTGCCGACCACCGCGCTCAGCGGCCTGGCGCCGTCGGTGCGCGTGCCGGTCGGCTTTCTTGCCGGCACGCGTTCGCGCGAATTGCGCAACGCCGGTTCCGCACCGACCCAGAGGCTGGTCGGCGAACGCTGGCGCTGGATCGAGGGCGGCCACCTGTTCCCGATGGAACGGCCGCTGGACACCGCGCAGGCGATCGCGGCGATGATCGAGGGGATGAAGCCGACCGTTGCCGACGAGGAGCCGGCGACTTGGGCTGCTGCCGTCAACGGCTGAGTTTGCGCTGCGGCCTGCTGTCGCCTTCCGGGCAATAGCGGCGCGGCCGCGACCGCTGGACGCGCAGAGGCAACAACGCCGATGCGCTCTATCGAAACCGCCCCCTGTCGCGAGGGTAGGAGCGGCGCGAGCCGCGACCGCGCTGCAGCGATCTCGCGACGCATCTTCAAGCAAGATCAAACGATAAGAGCTTCTGCCACTAAAGCGGCGGGTCACTTTCTTTTGCCAAGCCCAAAAGTCCGTCTGGATTCCCTTCGGTCAAAGGTAACCAAAGAAAAGGGCTCTCCTTCCAAAGGCACAGGCCACGAGTTCGAAGCTGGCGCCGGGATTTTTCGATAAGGCATCCCTGTCTTATCGAGAAACGGCGCACGTCCTGTGCGCCGCCCTCCGGGTCTCCAGGTGTTCTCGTGAGCTCGGTACTGCGCCAAGCTCTCCACAGCAACGGGAACGGGAACGGTTGCTGTGCTCTCAGGGTAGGAGCGGCACAAGCCGCGACCGCGCAGCTACGAATACCCGCGCCGGCCGCCGTAGATTCGCGGTCGCGGCTTGTGACCGAAGGAAATCCAGTAGGACGCCGCCCCTACCCCTCAAGCCGCTACGCGCCGTGGCCGTGGCCAGAAAGCTTTTGCTGTTGCCGTGCGCCGATTCGTACTAGCGAAGACAATCGAAGACCCGGAGGGCGGCGCGCAGGGATGCGCGCCGTTTTTCATCGGGACAAGGATGTCCCGTATGAAAAAGCCCCGCGGATGCATCGCTCGTGCGGGCCCTTGATTCAAAGAAAAGCATTTTTCTTTGGTTACCTTTCTTTTGTTGCTTTAGACAAAAGAAAGTAACCCGCCGCTTTAGTGGCGGAAGCTTTTGGCGTTTGATCTAGATATTGATCTTGCTTGAGCGATGCGACGCGAGACCGAAACAACGCGGTCGCGGCTCGCGCCGCTCCTACCCCGGCGACGAATCACCGATTCGATCGACGACGAAGGCATTGCGGACTCTGCGCGTTCCGCGGTCGCGACTCACGTCGCTCCTACAGCAATTCACCGAAAGCCGCGCCTGCAGGAAAGCGGCGAAGCAAGACCGAAAGCATCGGCGGCGCGAAAAGCGCCGCCCACGATCACCAGACCAGGTCGTCCGGCACCTGATACAACGGATCGGCGTAAGGATCGTCCTCGGCCGGCGCATTCGGATCGACCTTCAGCGCGACCGCCGGCGCGAAGATCGCCTCGGCCTGCTCCAGCATCGCCGCGGTCACCAGCACATAGCGACCCTCGAGCTGGACCACGCCGAGTTCGCCGGCATTGAGCTGCTTGAGCTGCGCTTCGGTGACGTAGACGCGCTTGATCTTGCCGCCGTACGGGAAGTGACGGGCGATCTCGGCATCGGGCGCATTGAGCGCCTGGTCCTTGAGCGCTTCGGCGAGCTTGGCGCGGGCTTCGCGGCGCAGGCGCGCCTCTTCCTGCTTGGCCTGCTCGGCAGCGATGCGTTCGTCTTTCTCGCGCTGCGCGCGGATCGCATAGGCCTTGGCCAGATCGATGTCTTCGCGCGTACGCGGCTTGCCCTGCCCCGGTCGGCCCGAGCCCTGATTGGCGCCAGGACGGCCCTGGCCGGGCTTGCCGGCGCCGGGACGCTGGCCCTGCGGCCGGTTGGCGCTGGGGCGCTCGGAGCCGGGTTTGTCGGCGCCGGGCCGCTCGCCGTGCGGTCGTGCACCGCGCTCGCCGGGTTTGCGCGCATCGTGACGCGCGGCGCCGGAACGCTCGCCGGGCTTGCCGCCGCGCTTGGGGTCGCCGCTGCGTTCGGAGCGTTCCGGACGTTCGGGTTTGGGAGCCGGCTTGAAGCCCAGGCCCAGCAGTTGATCGCGAAGAGTGTCGCTCATGATCCGGTATCAGTAATGCGGCGGGGGTGGTTCGCCGGCGGCGTCGCCGCCGGTGAGCGGCGTGGCCGCCATGGCACTGCGCAATTGCTTGATTTCATCGAGCGCGCGGTACATGAGCAGCGAATTGCGCGCTTCCTCGCTGCGTGCCGCGGCGAGTGCGTCGCTGAGTTCATTGAGCGCATGCTCCTGGAACGCTACGCGCGTTTCCAGATCGATCAGGCGTTGCTCGAGTTCGGAAGTCACAGGCGGTAATCCATGCGTGCCGACGGCTCAATCGCCGTCGATCAGGATCGAGCGCCCGCGCCCGATGCCGTAATAGGCCAGGTCGGCCGCCTCGACCTCGTCGGGATGGTACAGGTTGCGCCCGTCGAAGATCACACCGTCGGCCAAGGCCTGGCGCACGCGCACGAAATCCGGACTGCGGAACTGCTTCCACTCGGTCACCACGACCAGGGCGTCGGCATCGGCCAACGCGGCGCGCGCCGAATCGCACAGCGCCAGGTCCTCGCGCTCGCCGAAGATGCGCTCGGCTTCTTCGTTGGCTTCCGGATCGTAGGCGCGCACGCGCGCGCCGGCGTCCCACAACTGGTTCAGCAGCGTGCGGCTCGAGGCCTCGCGCATGTCGTCGGTGTTCGGCTTGAACGCCAGACCCCAGACCGCGAAGGTCTTGCCGGCGATGTTGCCGCCGTAGTGGCGCTGGATCAGCTCGAACAAATGGCCCTTCTGGCTGTCGTTGACCGCTTCCACCGCGTCGAGCAGGCGCGCCTGGTAGCCGTGCTGCTGGGCGGTGCGGGCCAGCGCCTGCACGTCCTTCGGAAAGCACGACCCGCCGTAGCCGGCACCGGGGTAGATGAAGTGCCAGCCGATGCGCGGGTCAGAACCGATGCCCTGGCGGACCATCTCGATGTCGGCGCCGACTTTCTCGGCGATGTTGGCGATTTCGTTCATGAAACTGATCTTGGTCGCCAGCATCGCATTGGCGGCGTACTTGGTCAGTTCGGCCGAGCGCAGGTCCATGTAGACGATGCGTTCGTGATTGCGATTGAACGGCGCGTACAGGCGCTTGAGTTTTTCCAGCGCGACCGGGCTGGAGGCGCCGATCACGATGCGGTCGGGACGCATGCAGTCGTTGACCGCATCGCCTTCCTTGAGGAATTCGGGGTTGGAGGCCACGTCGAAGGCGACGTCGACGCCGCGCGCCTGCAGTTCGCGGGCGATCGTCGCCTGAACCTTGTCGGCGGTGCCGACCGGCACGGTCGACTTGTTGACCACGACCACCTGGCGCTCGATATGGCGGCCGATCGTCGTCGCCACGGCGAGCACGTACTTGAGGTCGGCGCTGCCGTCCTCGTCGGGCGGCGTGCCGACGGCGATGAAGATCAGGTCGCCATGGGCGATCGCGCCGGCGGCGTCGGTGGTGAAGTGGAGACGGCCGGCGGCGTGGTTGGCCTTGACCATCGGCTCCAGGCCGGGCTCGTAGATCGGGATCACCCCGCGCTCGAGGCCTTCGATCTTGGCCTGGTCGATATCGACGCAGACCACGTCGTGACCGACATCGGCCAGGCAGGTTCCGGTGACCAGACCCACGTAGCCGGTGCCGAAGATGGTGACGCGCATGGGGTGTTCTCTATCGAAGGTATTGCCCGGCCCTGCGGCCGGACTCCGTGCCCGCACGCGCGGGCACGGAGCGGCGCAAGACTCAGTGCTGCGGGTGCGTGCCGCCCATCGCGGCCGATTCCGGGCCGCCGGCAGGACCGCCCGCGCCAGGCTTGACGATGTCGAGCAGTTCGACATCGAACACCAGGGTCGCGTTCGGGCCGATCGGGCCGCCCGGGGTGCCCTGCTCGCCGTAGCCGAGCTTGCTCGGGATCCACAGCTTGAACTTGCTGCCGACCGGCATCAGCGCGATGCCTTCCTGCCAGCCCGGGACCACCGCGCCGAGCGGGAACACCGCCGGTTCCTTGCGATCGTAGGAGCTGTCGAAGGTCTTGCCGTCGAGCATCGTGCCCTTGTAGTGCACGCGCACGGTGTCGCTGCTCTTGGGCTTGGCGCCCTTGCCTTCGGTCACCATCTGGTACTGCAGGCCCGACGCGGTGGTCACCACGCCCGGCTTCTTGCCGTTGGCGGCGAGGAACTTGTCGCCGTCTTCCTGGTTCTTCTTGGCCATCGCGACCATTTTCTCGATCTGCTTGGTGCGGACCTTTTCCTGCAGGCGCTCGCGGACCTGGCGCGCTTCCTCGTCGCTCAGCAGCGGCTTGTCGCCCTTCATGTTGGCCTGCATGGCCTTCTGCAGCACGGCCAGGTCGAGATCGTCCTTGAGCAGCTCGAGCGAGCGGCCCATGTCCATGCCGATCAGATAGCTTTCCTGTTCCTTCTCGGTCTTCATGCCGCCGAGCGCCTTGACGTCGCTCTTGGCATCGGCCTTGTCGCCGGGCTTGGCGTCGGCGGCCTTGCCGTCGGCCGGCTTGCCGGCCTGGTTGCAGCCGGACGCGAACAGCGCCATCGAGGCCACGGCGAACGCGAGGGCGGTGTTACGCATGAAAGGCTTCATCAAATGCACTCCTGAGGAGGAAATAACCGAAAACGAGGGTGGGAACCTGGCCGCCGGCTGGACAAACTGCCAGCCGGCGGCTGAACGCAACGAGTCTGGGCGACGAACGATCAGAGAATGTCGAGCAACTCGACTTCAAACTCGAGGGTCGCATTCGGGCCGATCTTCGGCGGCGCGCCCGACGGGCCATAGGCCAGTTCGGCCGGGATCCAGAACTTGAACTTGCTGCCGACCGGCATCATCGCCAGGCCTTCCTGCCAGCCCTGGATCACGCCGTTGACCGGGAACTCGGCCGGCTGCCCGCGATCGTAGGAGCTGTCGAAGGTGCTGCCATCGAGCAAGGTGCCCTTGTAGTTCACGCTGACCTTGTCGGTCGGCTTGGGACGCTCGCCGGAACCCTGGCGCAGCACCATGTACTGCAGGCCCGAGCCGGTCACGAACACGCCCTTGACCTTCTTGTTGGTCTCGAGGAAGTCCTTGCCCTTCTTCAGGTTGGCGTCGCCGGCCGCGGCCGCTTCGGCCTTCATCTTGGCCTGCAGGCGTTCGCTGAAACCGGTCAGCACGGTGCGGGCCTCGGCTTCGGCGAGCAGCGGCTTGCCGCCGCTCAGCGAGGTGCGCAGCGCCTGCACCAGCAGCGGCAGTTCGATTTCGGATTTGATCTGCTGCAGCGACGGGCCGACCATGAAGGTGCCGATCAACAGACCGACCTTGTCCTTGGCCACCGACGGCGGCGGTGCGCCCGGGGCGGCGCCCGGAACCGGCTTGCCGTCGCGCGAGGCGATGCGCGCGCGCAGGGCCTGGTCGACGGTGCGGGCTTCTTCCTGGGTGATCAGCGGCTTGCCGCCGTCGAAGACGTTCTTGACCGCACGCTCGAAGGCGGCGGTGTCGAGATCGGGACCGACCGGCTTGAGCGAACTGGCCACATCCAGGCCAATGGCATAGCTGATCTTTTCACGGTCGTTGGCGAGCACGGTCTTGTCCTGGGCAGAGGCGACGCCGCTGAACAGCGCCGCAGTGGTGATCAACACGGCCGCGCCGCGCACGAAAGCCTTCATCGGGTCCCGCTCCTTTTTGCGAATCGATACGCCGCAGTCCGGCGCAAGCCCGTCATTGTCGCGGGCCGGCGCTACGGCGGCAATGTTCCAGTGTGACGGCGGACAAGCCCGGAAGTTCCATCCCGCCTCGGCTCGCGAGCGCAGGAAACCGGATCGCCTGCGCAGATCCGCGCGCGCAGCGCCCCATTCCGGCGCGATGCGACGCCGCGCCCGAGCGCTGCCGATGCCCGGCCTGGAGGATCAGCGTGCGGCTGCCGGCTGCGGCGCGGTGGCGGTGGGCGCTTTCGCGGCCTTGGGCCCCGGCGCGGTGGCGGTAGCCGGCGCTTTCGCGGCCTTAGGCCGCGGCGCCGTCAGGGCACGCTCGATCGCGGCGACCACGGCCGGATCGTCCGGCGTGGTCTTGCTGCCGTAGCTGGCGATCAGGCGGCCGTCGCGGCCGAGCAGATACTTGTGGAAGTTCCACTTCGGCGCTTCGCCGGCGGCCTTGGCCAAGTCCTTGTAGAGCGGCGTCGCCTGTTCGCCGATCACGTGCACCTTCTCGAACATCGGGAACTTGACCCCGTAGGTCAGGGTGCAGAACTCCTGGATCTGCTTTTCGTCCTCGAACTCCTGGGCCTTGAAGTCGCCCGAGGGGAAACCGAGCACGGCGAAGCCCTTGCCTTTGTACTTGGCCTGCAGGCCTTCCAGGGCCTCGAATTGCGGGGTGTAGCCGCACTTGCTGGCGGTGTTGACCACCAGCACCACGTCGCCGCCGTAGCGGGCGCCGAGGTTGACCGCGGTCTTGCCGGCCAGCGGGCGGAAGCTGCGATCGAGCATGGGCCCACCGGCGGCGACGGCCGCGCCGGCGGCCAGCACCAGGGACAACAGGGCGACGGGGCCGGCGCAATGCGCCAGGCCTGAACGGGGGAGCGAAGAAGTCATCGGGCAGCCTCGGGAGGATCGATGGAGGGAAAGCCGGCGGAGCCGGACTGGCTGGGCCAAGTATGACTTTAGTTGGGTCGGTATCGATTGACGCGACGTGTTTAGGTGTTATAGTTGCATACAACACCGGCCCACTAACGAGCAGGACGTTCGATATGAACCGCAAGCTCCACAATTCCATTTCAGCCCTGATGGCCGCCGGCGGCGCCCTGGTTCTGGGCCTGGTAGTCGCCTTCCCCTCGCCCGCGCCGGTCGCGTCCGCCGCCCCGGAACTGGCCATGCTGGCCGGCGACGCGGTGGCGACCCGCCCGATCCAGGTCGAGCTGGGCCAGATCAAGGCGCAGATCAGCTTCGACCGCGACTTCGTGGCGCGCGCCCGCAGCCGCCAAACCGACGTCGCCACCATCGCGCGCCGCATCGAAGCCAGCGCCGACCGGCTCGGCCAGGATGCCAGCGCCGCCGAAGTCAGCCTGTTCGTCGCCGGCATCGCCAGCGAAGTCGCCGACCTCACCGCGATCGCCAACGCGGTCGAGCCCCTCGTTGCCGCGGAGCCGGCAAGCACCGAAACCAAACGCAAGGCCGGGACCGCCGCGCGCCGTAACCGACGGAACCTCGTTATGCCTTACTTCTCCTTCCTGCCGCGGGGCTGAACCATGACCGCAATCCAATGGAGCGACGGCGCTCCAATCTATCGCCAGCTCAAGGAGCGCGTCGTCGCGATGATGCTCGACGGCGTCCTCAAGCCAGGCGATGCCCTGCCGTCCGTGCGGCAGGTCGCCGCCGAATACCAACTCAACCCCATCACCGTCTCGCGCGCCTATCAGGAGTTGGCGGACGAGGCGCTGGTCGAAAAACGCCGAGGCCTGGGCATGTACGTGACCGAAGAAGCCGCAAGGAAACTGCTCGTCAACGAGCGCGAACGCTTCCTGCGCGAAGAATGGCCGCTGGTCCTGGAGCGCATCCAGCGCCTGGGCCTCAGCAACGAAGAACTGCTCGGTGCGCGCACCGGCAACGACAAGGCAGACGCACCATGACCAATGCCATCCACATCGACCCCGGTCATATCGTCACCGCGCGCGGCCTGCGCAAGGTCTACAAGAACAAGCTCGCGCTCGACAACGCCGCCTTCGACATCCCGGCCGGCCGCATCGTCGGCCTGATCGGCCCCAACGGCGCCGGCAAGACCACCGCGCTCAAGGCCATCCTGGGCCTGATCGCCTTCGACGGCGAGCTGTCGGTGCTCGGCCGCGACCCGCGCCACGAACGCGACGCGCTGATGCGCGACGTGTGCTTCATCGCCGACGTCGCGGTGCTGCCGCGCTGGCTGCGGGTGCGCGAAGCGATCGAGTTCGTCGCCGGCGTGCATCCGCGCTTCGACCGGGCCAAGTGCGAGCGTTTCCTGCACGGCACCCAGCTCAAGCCCAACCTGCGCGTGCGCGAAATGTCCAAGGGCATGATCGTGCAACTGCACCTGGCGCTGGTGATGGCCATCGACGCGCGCCTGCTGGTGCTCGACGAACCGACCCTCGGCCTGGACATCCTCTACCGCAAGCAGTTCTATCAGCGCCTGCTCGAGGATTATTTCGACGAGAACAAGACCATCCTGGTGACCACCCACCAGGTCGAGGAAATCGAACACATCCTCACCGACGTGATGTTCATCCGCGACGGCAAGGTCGTGCTCGACAGCCCGATGGAAGTGCTCGGCGAGCGCTTCATCGAAGTGCTGGTCAATACCGACTCCGCCGCCCAGGCGCGCGCACTGAAACCGCTGGACGAACGCTCGCTTCCGTTCGGCAAGACCGTGATGTTGTTCGACGGCGTTCCGGCCGAGCAGTTGGCCGGCTTCGGCGAAGTACGTACGCCCGGCCTGGCCGATCTGTTCGTCGCCACCATGAAGGGGACCTACGCATGAACGTCGCCGACGATATCCTCGCCGCCCCCGCCGCACCGCGCGCGGTCGCCGCGATCCCGCCGCTGCAGACCTTCAAGATGCTGTTGCGGCGCGAGTTCTGGGAACACCGCGGCGGCTTCTTCTGGGCCCCGGTGATCACCGGACTGGTCGCCATCGTGTTCTCGCTGTTCGGCGTGGTCGCCAGCTCGATCATGCTGCAGAGCGCGATCCGTCGCGGCGACGTGCACATGGACGGGGTCAACATCAACGTTTCCGGCCACGAGTCGGCGTTCGGCCTCGCCGGCGACATCGCCCTGCTCAGCGGCATGGGCCTGGCCTGCGTGGTGTTCGTGTTCGTGGTGTTCTTCTACGCCCTGGGCTCGATCTACGATGAACGCAAGGACCGCAGCATCCTGTTCTGGAAGTCGTTGCCGGTCTCCGACACCCAGGCGGTGCTGTCCAAGCTGTTGTGGGCGCTGGTGCTGGCCCCGGCGCTGGCGATCGGCATAGGCCTGGCGATCGGCGCGGTGATGTGGCTGCTGTCGTGGGTCGCGGTGCTGCTCAACGGCGTGCCCGGCGCGAGCGGGGTCTTCACCGAAGCGCATCCGCTGCGCCTGGTCCTGCAGATCCTGTGCTCGATTCCGGTGTACGCGCTGTGGGCCCTGCCGACGGTCGGCTGGCTGATGCTGTGCTCGGCGTGGGCGCGCAGCGTGCCCTTCGTCTGGGCGGTGGTGATCCCGCTGCTGGCCTGCATGTTCATCAGCTGGCTCGACATCCTGCCGGGGATCGAGATCCCGCACGACGCGATCTGGTACACGGTGGCGTTCCGCGGTCTGCTCAGCATCGTCCCCGGCAGTTGGTACCTGAGCCCGCAGATCAACGGCGTCGATACCAACAGCGTGATCAACGGCCCCGAGGACATCGCCCGTTCGATCGACTTCACCAGCAGCCTGCAGGCCTTCGCCACGGTCGACTTGTGGATCGGCGCGGTGCTCGGCGCGCTGATGGTCTATGCCGCGATCCGCCTGCGCCGCTGGCGCGACGAGGGCTGACCGCCGGCCCTNCGTCCGCGGACGGGGCCGGAGCTCCACCGCAACGCCGGCTCGACCCAGTCCCACCCACCAAGTACCGCCCACCAAGTACCGCTCAGCGAAAGCCGGCTCCGCGAAAATAATTGCAACCCCGCTCGCCCGCGCCGCATCCATCGAACCGACCCTTCAACTCCGGAGCGCCCGATGCGCCATACGATCCCCCTGCTCGCCCTCGCCCTTTCGTTGCCGTTCGCCGCCCAGGCCGCCGAACGCTGCGAATTTTCCGCACCGCGCAATCTGCAGCTCGACCTGACCGGGGTGAAGGCGGTGGTCTTCGACATCGGCCCGGACGAGCTCAGCGTCACCGGCTCGCCCGGCGCCAAGGCCGCGGTCAGCGGTCGCGCCTGCGCCACCAATGCGGCCGACCTGCCCGGCATGACCGTCACCCAGAAGCGGGTCGGCGACAAGCTGGTGGTCCTCGCCCAGCACCGCTCCAACATCAACTTCGGCCTCAACCGCTACAGCTACATGAAGCTGCAGGCGACCGTGCCGGACACGATGATGGTCCAGCTCAAGGTCGGCTCCGGCGACGTCGACGTCGACCGCGTCGCCTCGCTCAGTGCCGACGTCGGCTCGGGCGACATCAAGGTCAGCAACGTGCGCGGCCTGGCCACCGCCGACGTCGGTTCCGGCGACGTCGATTTCCAGGACATCGGTTCGCTGCAGCTGATCTCGCTCGGTTCCGGCGACCTCACCGCCAAGCGCGTCGCCCGCGACGTCAAGCTCGGCTCGATCGGCTCGGGCGACGTCGAACTCAGCAACGTCGGCGGTTCTGTCGAATTGAGCCGCATCGGCTCGGGCGACCTGGAAGTCAACGGCGTGCGCGGCGACTTGCGCGTGCACTCGATCGGCAGCGGCTCGGTGGTCCACAACGGCGTCGCCGGCCGCGTCCACTTGCCGCAAGACGATTGATCGGGACGTTCGATCCGGCCCCTCGTCCAGGCCGCCCTTAAACCGCCCAGGAAAGCCCGCCATGAAAGCCGTACGTTCGCTCTCGCTTCCCTTCGCCCTATTGATCGCCCTGTCGGCGAGCGCTTGCTCGCAGGCGCCCGATACCAGCGTGAACGTTTCGGTGATCGCACCGATGAGCTTGGCCAACGATCGGGTGATCCTGCGCGGCAAGGATGGCGCCTATGCGGAAATCGGCGCCGACGGCACCCTGAGCCTCGACGGCAACGCGGTCGCCCTCAGCCCGGAGCAGCGGGCGATCAGCCAGCGCTACTTCGCTCACGCCATGAACATCAGCAAGGAAGGCGTCGCCATCGGCAAGGACGGCGCCGCCTTCGCCGGCAAGACCGTGAGCACGATCTTGAGCGGCCTGGCCAGCGGCAATCCGGATTCGATCGGCACGAAAGTCGAGGCCGACGCGGCGGTGTTCGAACAGCGCGCGCAGAACATGTGCGACCGGCTCGCCGACTTGCGTACTGCGCAGGAAGAGCTCACCGCAAGCCTGCCCGCGTTCGAGCCTTTCGCCGCGATCGAGGCCAGCTCGGTCGGCGACTGCCGCAGCTGAGCGCAAGCGCGGAACCGACCGCGGTCGCGACAGTTCGTCGCGACCGTGCGTTGTGAGGAGCAAACCTTCGACAACGGCATCCGCATCCTTGCGATGCGGACTTAGGCGACGCCGCCGCCTTTGGGGAGGAGCGGCGTCCTACTGGATTTCCTTCGGTCACAAGCCGCGACCACGCCGTCTCCGGCAGCGGCGTATCTGGCCGTAGGGCGATCAAGCAAAGCGTCCGCCCGCAAGAGACAGGCACGGCAAACGCCGTCCAGCCGTGCCGAAGCACGGCCGGATGGCGCCTAGGCAGCGTCGCTCAGTGCGCCTTGCGGACCTGGTCGACCGTGGCCTGGGCCGCGACAGCGACGGCCGGGGCGGCATGGCTGGCCAACAGATCGGACTTCAGCTCGTCGCCGATGGGCACGCTCTGCGGGTTGCAGCCGGCGCAGGCGAACAGGGACAGGACGACGGCGTACCGAAAGAATCGAATCGAATTCATGAGCGAAGCTCCACTTCTGGTTATGGCTGACCGGATCGGATCCGGGGGTCGGGGGAAACAGCTCGTCCGGCCACCGCTTGGCGACGGTCGGCCGGACGTTGGGACATGAACCGCTCGATATACACCTGGCGTTGCAGACCGATTACCGCTCAATAACCGGCTGCGCGACGGGTCGTCGGCAAGCGTGCGAAAACTGGAAAACGGCGGACGCACGGCCCCATGCCGCGGAGCGAAAGGGCGTCCGGCGGATGAGTCCGATGGGGGTTGGGTTCGACGCGACCTAGACCGGGCCGATGGCCCGGATGCCGGTTGTCGCTCGACCGCCCCTGCCGGTCTGTCCGACTGCCGCCGAGTATGTCCCGGCGACTGGATTGCTGCCTGTATGCGCAGCGAGGATAGCGAAACGGCCTCGTCGCGAAACCCCACTTCGGTCGCGAAATAAAATCCTCGAACAATTCGCTGACGGGCGCGATGTCCGGGCTACGTCCGTGAATGTGCCGTGAAATCCAAGCACTCGGGCATCCCGGCCGAAGCGCCGGGCAGCCCTGGGCTGCGGCCCCGGGCTGCCGATTCAGCCGCTTCAGCCGCCACCACCGCCGCCGCCGTGAATACCGCCGCGGGTCAGCGCGGCTGGGTCGAGCAGGCGCCGCAGCTGTTTTTCCGGCAGGCCGGTCGCGGCCATCGCCACCTCCAGCACCGGACGTCCTTCCTTGTAGGCCTGCTTGGCGATCGCCGCGGCCTTTTCGTAACCGATGATCGGGTTGAGCGCAGTGACCAGGATCGGGTTGCGGTCCAGGGCTTCGCGCACATGCGCCTGCCGCACCTTCAAGCCGGCGATGCTGCTGTCGGCGAGCAGGCGCATGGCGTTGCCGAGCAGGCGGATCGAATCGAGCAGGTCGTGGGCGATCAGCGGCAGCATCACATTGAGCTGGAAGTTGCCGCTCTGCCCGGCCACGGTGATGGCCGCGTGGTGGCCGATGACCTGGGCGCAGACCATCGCCAGGGCTTCGGGAATCACCGGATTGACCTTGCCCGGCATGATCGAGCTCCCCGGCTGCAATGCCGGCAGTTCGATCTCGCCGAGGCCCGCGAGCGGCCCGGAGTTCATCCAGCGCAGGTCGTTGCCGATCTTCATCAACGCCACCGCCAGCGCATTGAGCTGCCCCGACAGCTCGACCGCGTCGTCCTGCGCCGCCAGGCCCTCGAACTTGTCGGCGGCCGACTCGAACTTGCTGCCGGTCGCGGCCGACAAGGCCTTGGCCATGGCCTTGCCGAAGCGCGGATCGGCATTGATGCCGGTGCCGATCGCGGTGCCGCCGATCGGCAAGCGGCGCAACCGTTTCAGGCTGTCCTCGATGCGCGCCTGCGCCGAGCTCAACTGCGCCGCCCAGGCACCGAATTCCTGGCCGAAGGTCAGCGGCATCGCATCCATCAGATGGGTGCGGCCGGTCTTGGTGACCTTGGCCAGTTCCTTGGCACGCGCCTCGATGGTCTTGCGCAGGTGCTTGAGCGCCGGCAGCAAGGATTCGGTCACCGCCAGTTGCGCCGACACCCGGATCGCGGTCGGGACGACGTCGTTCGAACTCTGGCCGAGATTGACGTGGTCGTTGGGGTGGATCGCATGCTTGCCGGCACGCGTGGCCAGGGTCGCGATGACCTCGTTGGCGTTCATGTTGCTCGAAGTGCCCGAGCCGGTCTGGTAGACGTCGATCGGGAAGTGTGCGTCGTGGCGGCCTTCGGCGACTTCGGCCGCGGCGGCGCGGATCGCCGCCGCCGGCCCCTTGTCGAGCAGGCCGAAACCGGCATTGACCTCGGCCGCCGCGCCCTTGACCAGGGCCAGCGCGCGGATGAACTCGCGCGGCATCGGCACACCGGAGATCGGGAAGTTCTGCACCGCACGCTGGGTCTGCGCGCCCCACAGGGCTTCGGCGGGCACGCTGAGCTCGCCCATGCTGTCGTGTTCGAGGCGGAAGCCCGCAGCGGGCTTGCCCGTCGCGCCCTTGCCTTCGCGCTTGGGCGCGGTCTTGCTTGCGGTCTTGCTTTTGTTCTTGGCGAAAGTCGCCATGGCCAGCTCCATCGATTCAAGGGGGACGCGAGGCGCCGCTGCGTATCGCGGATGCTGCGAGGATACGCCCGGCGGATCATGGGAGCTGGCGCGTGCAGCGGCTGGCGGGCGCCATCATGGCGACGACCGCGGCGGGCGTCGAGAGCGCCGCCGCGAACCGCCAAATCCGGCTCTATCGGGGCGTCCTGTCGAGGCGTCTCGGAGGCGGCATGGGGCTCCCGGAGCGACCCGGGGCGGCGTGGCTGTAGAATGGCGGACTGTTTACTGCCCTGCGCGTGCCATGTCTGCCGACCCCAAGACCACCCTGCTCGCCCTGTCCCCGCTCGATGGCCGCTATGCCGGCAAGGTCGACGCGCTGCGGCCGATCTTTTCCGAGTTCGGCCTGATCAAGGCCCGCGTCAAGGTCGAGGTGGAATGGCTGCTGGCGCTGGCGAACGAGCCCGGCATCGTCGAACTCAAGCCGTTCTCGGAAGCCGCCGCCGCCCGCCTGCGCAAGCTCGCCGACGAGCTGTCGATCGAAGACGCGGCACGCGTCAAGGAGATCGAGCGCACCACCAACCACGACGTCAAGGCGGTCGAGTACCTGATCAAGGAACGCCTCAAGGACGACGCCGAGCTCGGCCCGGCCCTGGAATTCGTGCACTTCGCCTGCACCAGCGAGGACATCAACAACCTCAGCTACGCGCTGATGCTCAACGAGGCCCGCCAGCACGTGCTGCTGCCGCGCCTGGACGAGCTGATCCAGAAGCTGCGCAGCATGGCGCACGACTACGCCGCCCTGCCGATGCTGTCGCGCACCCACGGCCAGACTGCCTCGCCGACCACGGTCGGCAAGGAAATCGCCAACGTGGTCGCGCGCCTGCAGCGCCAGGGCGAGACCCTGGCCGGCGCGCAGATGCCGGGCAAGATCAACGGCGCGGTCGGCAACTACAACGCCCACCTCTCGGCCTATCCGGACATCGACTGGCCGGCCTTCGCCCAGCGCTTCGTCGCCTCGCTGGGCCTGGACTGGCAGCCCTACACCACCCAGATCGAACCGCACGACGGCATCGCCGAAGTCTGCGACGCGCAGCGCCGCATCGACACGGTCTGCATCGACCTGTGCCGCGACGTCTGGGGCTATATCTCGCTGGGTTACTTCAAGCAGTCGGTCAAGGCCGGCGAAGTCGGCAGCTCGACCATGCCGCACAAGGTCAATCCGATCGACTTCGAGAACGCCGAAGGCAACTTCGGCATCGCCAACGCCCTGTTCGAGCATTTCGCCGCCAAGCTGCCGATCAGCCGCTGGCAGCGCGACCTGACCGACTCGACCGTGCTGCGCGCGCTCGGCACCGCCTTTGGCCACGCCCTGATCGGCCTGGACGCGCTGCTGCGCGGCCTGGGCAAGCTCAGCGCCAACCCCGAGCGCCTCGCCGCCGACCTCGATGCGTCCTGGGAAGTGTTGGCCGAAGCCGTGCAGACGGTGATGCGCCGTCACGGCCTGCCGAATCCTTACGAGCAACTCAAGGCCCTGACCCGCGGCCACGGCATCAACGAAGCCTCGATGCGCGAGTTCATCGCCTCGCTGGAGCTTCCGGCCGAGGACAAACAGCGCCTGTTGGCGATGACCCCGGGCAGCTACACCGGCCTGGCCGAGAAGCTCGCGCGCGAGATCTGATGCGCTGACGGCGACGCGATCGCAGAAGTCGCTGTGGGTAGGAGCGGCGCAAGCCGCGACTGCGCGATTTCAGATTGCGTCGCCGCAATCATGCGGCGACGCGGTCGCGACTCGCGTCGCTCCTACTCCAAAGCTGCGCCGCGGCTCTTGTAGGAGCGGCGTCAGCCGCGACCGCGGGATTGCATGTGCCGGCGCGGCGATCATGGAGCGACGCGGTCGCGACTTGCGTCGCTCCTACTCCAAAGCTGCGCCGCTGCCGTTGTAGGAGCGGCGCGAGCCGCGACTGCGGGATTGCATGTACCGGCGCGGCGATCATGGAGCGCTGCGGTCGCGACTTACGTCGCTCCTACCCCAAAACCGCGCCGCTGCTGTTGTAGGAGCGGCGCGAGCCGCGACTGCGGGATTGCACGTGCCGGCGTGGCCATCAGGAAGCGACGCGGTCGCGACTTACGCCGCTCCTACAGGGTGGCCGTCGCAATCGACATCGCGCGGTTCCACTGCACGACGCGATCGAACATAGTGAGCGCCCCTTCGCTTCCGTTCGGATCCGCCGATGTTTTTGCGTGACGGCCTGCTGGCCGCTTCTCTGATCTGCGTCTTGGCCTCCTGCGCGTCGACACCCGCGCCCAACGCCACCGGTGCCGCCGCCGCGCCGTGCGCGGCCGATCCCGACTGGCACCAGCCTACCCAGCCGCGCCGTATCCACGGCAATACCTGGTACGTCGGCACCTGCGGGCTCAGCGCAGTCTTGATCACCTCCGACCAGGGCCATGTGCTGGTCGACGGCGCCACCGAGAAAGCCGCGCCGCAGATCGAAGCCAATATCCGCAAGCTCGGTTTCGACCCGCGCCAGGTCCGCTATCTGCTCAATTCGCACGAACACAACGACCATGCCGGCGGCCTCGCCCACCTGCAGCGCGTCACCGGCGCGACCGTGGTCGCGCGCGCACCGGCCATCGCCGCGCTGGAAACCGGCAAGAGCAATCGCGGCGATCCGCAGTTCCTGAGCGTGTCGCCGTTCCCGCCAGTGACCGCAGTGCGCGCCATCGGCGACGGCGACACCCTCAGCCTCGGCCCGATCGTGCTGACCGCGCATGCCACGCCGGGCCACACACCGGGCGGCACCAGTTGGAGCTGGCGCGCCTGCGACGAGGCCGGCGAGTGCCGCAGCATCGCCTACGCCGACAGCCTCACCCCGATCAGCGACGATGTTTACCGCTACAGCGACGAAACCGCGCACCCCGGCGTAGTCGCCGCGTTCCGCCGCAGCATCGAGACCGTCGCCGCGCTGCCCTGCGACATCCTGGTGACCCCGCATCCCAATGCCAGCAACCTGCTCGCGCGACTGGACGCGTCCGAAACCACGCCGTCGGGCACTTCCAACGATTGCCGCGCCTACGCCGCGACCGGCGCCGGCAAGCTCGAAGAACGCCTGGCCAAGGAGCGCGCACCGGCGCCTTGAGCCCGGGCCTGCTTGCGGGCCGCGCCGGCAACGGCATGGCCCGCATCGCCACGCGGCCTTAGCGCGGGAGCGCGCAAGATCGATGGCTATCGCCCGCGGAGCCGCCCGATGAAACAACTGATCAACATCGACGTACCGCACCTCGACGAGGCCACCGCGTTCTACACCGAAGCCTTCGGTCTGCGGGTCGGCCGCCGCTTCGGCGACCAAGTGGTCGAGTTGCTCGGCGGCGAAGCGCCGATCTATCTGCTGCTCAAGACCGAAGGCAGCCAGGCCGCGGGCCATGACGTGCGGGTGTATTCGCGCCACTGGACGCCGGTGCATTGCGACGTGGTCGTCGACGACGCCGAAGCCGCATTGGCCCGTGCGGTCGCCGCCGGGGCCATCCAGGAAGACCGCATCCGCAGCCCCCGTTGGGGCCGCATCGTGCAGATCGCCGATCCGTTCGGCCACGGCTGGTGCCTGCTGCAGTTCGTCGGCCGCGGTTACGACGAGATCGCGGACCCGACCTGAGTCGCGACGCCCCCAGGGCCAACTCCGAACCTGCGATCGGTTGGCCCCGGGGCGAACCGTAGGTCCAAGTCGGGTCCCCCAGGGCGGACGGCATCCCTAATCCGGGTCCCCAGGGCGGACGGCATCCCTAATCCGGGTCCCCGGGCGAACGGCAGCCCTAAATCCGGGTCCCCGGGCGGACCCTAGGCTAGGGTCCGCCCGGATGGCGGAGCGGCGCAGCTTGTGGCGAGATTCGCGGCAGCCGTCACAGCCCGGATTACGGTCATGTCCTTCGTCACCGATTTCGTCCAAAGCGTCTCCCGTGTCGTCGAACAGGTCCTGCAGCAGGAACCGCCGCCTCCGCCGCCGGCGCAGACTCCCGAGCAGATCGAAGCGCGGGTCAATGCCGCGACCTCGAACCCGGAGCAACGCGAGCTGCTGACCCAGGGCTATACCCAGGCGCAGCAGGATCGGGACGGCGCGCTGTGGCAGCAGACCGAAGCGCTGGAAACGCTGTACCACGACCGTGAAGTGCTGGCCCTGAGCCGCTCGCTCGGCGCCGACGACGAAGTGCCCGCAGGCTGGCATCGCGCCAGCGAGGCCGAGTTGGAGCTGTACGGGCTGACCCCGCAGCAACTGCATCCCGAAGGCTCCGGCTTCAATGCCGAGCTGTTCATCCCCGATCCCGCGGTGTTCGGCCCGGATGCCGCGCCGGTGCTGCAGTTCGAAGGCACCGACTTCGCCGACCTGGAGGACGTCAACGCCGACGTCGCCCAGGCGCTCGGCAACGACGAGGCCTATTACAACCAGGCCATCGACATCGCCAGCTCGGTCGCCGAACACGGCGGCGACAATGTCATCTTCAGCGGCCACTCGCTCGGCGGCGGCCTCGCCACCGCGGCGGCGCTGGTCACCGGCAACCGGGGCATCGTCTCCAACCCGGCCGGGGTCAACCCGGCCACGGTCGAGGCGGCACTGGCCGAGCGCGGCCTCAGCTTCGAGCAGGCCGACGGCAACATCACCACGTATGCCGTCGACGGCGACCTGCTGACCGAATTGCAGGCCGCGACCTCGGGCTTGTCCGACGACAACGCCGCCGGCTTCGCCGCCATTCTCAACGGCGTCGGCCTGGCCGCGAACCGCCTGCAGGACGATGTGGTGTTGCCGACCAACGCCACCGCCGACAGCGTGTTGAACCTGCCCGATGCGGTCGGCCGCCGCGTCACCCTCGACGCCACCGACGACAACGGCGAAGCGCGCCCCGAGATTGTCTCGCTCGACGACACCATCGACGGCATCAACGCCGCGTCCGACCAGTTGCCGATCGGCGAACTCGGCGATATCGCCGAGACCGTCGGCGACGGCGGCGGCCTGTTCGGCGACATCGTCGGCGGCTTCACCGACCTGGTCGACAGCGGCACCGAATTCATCGACGAGCATTTGCCCGGCCCGGCCGGTGCGATCCTCGGCGCGTTCGGCGACGGCGTGGAGACTCTTGGCGACGGCATCGAATCGCTCGGCGACCTGGTCGAGCAAGGCGGCGATCTCGCCGCCGACGCGACCGACGCCATCGAGACCGGCGTGGCCACCGCGATCGAGGCCGGGCTGGAGCCCGATACCATCCCCAGCGTGCTGGAAATGGTCGACCGGCATAGCTTCGGCGTGTTCGACGACTCCATGGCCAGCCACATCGACAGCGAGGAAGCGGCCTTGCGCGAACAGCTCGACGCTTGAACCCGGGCCGATGAGCCTTGCCGAGCCGGGCTCACGCCGGAGGATCGCCACAATGGCCATACTGCCGACATGACCCGCGCGCCCTTCCCCGAAGGCGGTTCGCGCCTTCACTGGGCGCCTTCGGTCCTGTTGGCGCTGTGCGCCTGCAGCGACTCCGCACCGATGCCCGCCGTCGCATCCACACCTTCTGCCGAGCCCGTCGTCGCCATGGCCCCCAACTTGCAGATCGAGCAACATTTCAACGGTCCCGAACTCGAACTCGCGCAGGCGGCCGCCGCCGGCCGCGGCGACGAGGTGCAGCGGCTGGTCAAGCAAGCCCATGCCGACGCCAATGCGGTGTCCCCGGGCGGCCTGCCGCTGTTGGCCTGGCCGGTGCTGCACGGCAACGCCGCCGGCGTCGCCGCCCTGATCGAGGCCGGCGCCGACCCCAACCGCGCCGTGCCCGCCGTCGGCACGGTCATGGTGTGGGCGGCCAAAGCCGAATCGCCGGAGGTGTTGCGCGCCTTCCTCGAACGCGGCGGCCGCGCCGACGCCAGCGATCTCGACCGGCAACCTCTGACCCGGATCGCCGCCCTCGCCGGGCAGTGGGACAACGTCAAGCTGCTGATCGAGCACGGCGCCGACATCGATGCCCCGGCCCACGGCGACAGCGGCGACACCTTGCTGACGTATTACTCGCGTGGCCAGTTCGACAAGACCCTTTGGCTGCTCGAACGCGGCGCCGACCCCACTCACCGCCTCGAAAGCGCGGCCAAGCCCGAGCGCATCGGCGCCCAGACCGTGGTCGAGAACGTCTACTGGTGGCCGGTCGACGGCGGCAAATTCCCGCAGCTCGCGCAATGGCAGCAGCGCTGCCAGCAACTGCTCGCCGCACGCGGCCTGACCCTGCCGCGCGAGCCGGCGCATCTGCAGCGCCTGCGCCTGGCCCAAGGCGCGGGCGACGCCGCGTCCGTCGTCGATCTGAAAGCCGACATCGAGCACCGGGAAAGCGAATTGAAAGACGCGTCGACGCCGCGCTGACTTCGGCCGGCGCGACGACGCCAAGCGCGACGCCCCTGGCGTAGACTTCGCGCCCATGAAATCGCCTCTCATCGAAGTCGACGCCGCTCGACGCCCGCCGCTCGGCATGCCGCCAGCCGTGTTCCTGCGCGACTACTGGCAGAAACGCCCGCTGCTGATCCGCAACGCCTTTCCCGGCCTGCAATCGCCGATCCAACCCGAAGACCTGGCCGGCCTGGCCTGCGAAGAAGGCGTGCTGGCGCGGCTGATCCAGCACGATCGCGCGAGCGATCGTTATTCGCTGCGGCATGGGCCGTTCGAGGAGTCCGAATTCCCCGGCATGCCGCACCAGGACTGGACGCTGTTGGTCCAGGACGTGGACAAGTGGGACGCCGACGTCGCCGCGCTGCTGCCGGCCTTCGATTTCCTGCCGCGCTGGCGCATCGACGACATCATGGTCTCGTTCGCCGCGCCCGGCGGCTCGGTCGGCGCCCATGTCGACCAGTACGACGTGTTCCTGCTGCAGGCCCAGGGCCATCGGCGCTGGCAGATCGACGCCCGCCCCGGCGCGCCGCAGGATTTCCGCCCGGACGCCGAGCTGAAGCTGCTGCGCGAGTTCGAGCCGAGCCACGACTGGGTGCTCGGCCCCGGCGACATGCTGTACCTGCCGCCCGGTGTGCCGCACCACGGAGTCGCCGAGGATGCCTGCCTGACCTTCTCGGTCGGCATGCGCGCGCCGTCGGCGGCCGAGCTGATGGGCGACTTCATCGACACCCTGGCCGCCGAAGCCGACGAGAGCCTGCGCTACCACGACCCCGACCTGAGCCCGCCGGCCGATCCCAACGAGATCGACGCCGCGGCGATGGGCCGGGTGGTCGAGGCCTTGAACGTCTTGCGCATGAACGACCCCGACCGCCTCGGCGACTGGTTCGGCCGCTTCATCACCGTCTACCGCGCCGCCGGCGAAGTCTCGTCCGGCCATGAAGACCCGCGCTCTCGCATCGAGATCGAATGGGACCTCGAGCGCGGCGCCAGCCTATGGCGCCACCCGTGGTCGCGCATGGCCTGGCGCAAGGCCCATGCGCAGCCGGCCAGACAGACCAAGGCGCAGGGCGCGCTGGCCCGGCTCTACGTCAGCGGCCAGGAATTCGCCCTGCCCGCCGGCGACGCCCAGGCCATCTCGGCCGCCGCCGAAATCGACGCCGCCGTGTATTCGGCGCTGTCAGAAGCCGGCCGCGATTGCGTCCAGGAACTCATCGCCGCCGGCCATTACCGCCTCGGCCTCGACGACGAGGACGGCGGAGAAGAGGAATGAGCACCGGGTTCCGGGTCGTCGCCGTCGCCGACTACGCCGCTGCCTTGGCGGCGCTGCGCTCGGTCCGCGAGGCGGTGTTCGTGCAGGAACAACAGGTCCCGGCCGAGATCGAACTCGACCCGCACGACCCGTTGTGCCAGCACGTGCTGGCCCTGGATGCCGAAGAACGCCCGATCGGCACCGGCCGGCTAACCCCGGACGGGCGCATCGGCCGCATGGCCGTGCTCGCCGGCTGGCGCGGCCGCGGCGTCGGCGAGGCCCTGCTCGATGCCCTGATCGAACGCGCCCGCCAACTCGGCTGGCGCGAGCTGTCCCTGCACGCCCAGGCCTCGGCGATCGGTTTCTATGCCCGCCGCGGCTTCCTGCCGTTCGGCGAGCGCTTCGTCGAGGCCGGCATCGACCACCAGTCGATGCGCCTGTTGCTCGACGCCGCCAACCCGGTCGAAACCCGCGCTGCCGCCCTCGCCGCCCTGGCCGGAGTCGTCGCCAACGCCCGCCGCGGCCTGTCGATCTACAGCCGCGACCTCGACCCGGGCCTGCTCGACCGGCCCGAGGTGGTCGCCGCGCTGCGCCGGCTCGCCACCTCCGGCGGCGCAATCCGGGTGTTGCTGCACGACCCGGGCGCGCCGCAACGCGCGCTCGCCCCCTTGATCGGGCTGAGCCAGCGCCTGTCGAGCGTGTTCGAGTTCCGCGCCATCGAAGAGCCGGTCGACCTGAAATACCCTTCGGCCTATGTGGTCAACGACCGCGACGGCTGGTACTACCGCCCGCTCGGCCACCGCTACGACGGCGAGACCCGGCTCGACGGCGGCGCACGCGCACGCCAGCTGCGCGCGCATTTCGACCCGGTCTGGGAGCGCGCCCGCCCCTGCAGCGAGTACCGCGCGCTCGGAATCTGAGGCTCGGGTAAACCGCCTTCGGCCACGCTCGGCGCCGGCCCGCGGCCCGCTTGCGACCGGCCCTGTTGCGCCCAAGCGGCATTGCCGGAACGGTCCGTATCCGCTCCGGCATCGGATATCGAACAAAATCGGCCGCTTAGACATAAGTAGTTATGCCGCTGGCCTTAACACTACCGCTATAATTCCGGGCCTTGTCCGCGCGCCCCTGGCGTATGCGCGACCCCAATCCGCCCACCTAGAGTTTCCCGATAGCCATCGTGGACAGTCTCCTGAAGCAGTTCTCGCAATCCTCGCAACTCGGCGCCAACGCCGCCTTCATCGAAGACCTGTACGAGCAGTACCTGGTCGACCCCGAAAGCGTCGGGGGCAAATGGAAAGCCTATTTCGACGGGTTCAAGGGCCGCGAAGCCGGGGACATCCCGCATTCGGCCGCCATCGAAAGCATCGCCGCCGCCAGCCGCGCCGCCTCCCGGGGCGTCGTAACGGCCGCCGCGGGCGGTTCCCAGGCCAGCGACGAGCGCGAGCGCTCGGTCGGCAAGGTGATCACCGCCTACCGTTCGCGCGGCCACCTCGCCGCCAACATCGATCCGCTGGGCCTGCTCGAGAAGCCGGAAGCGCCGGACCTGGCGCTGGGCTTCCACCGCCTGTCCGAGAGCGACCTGTCGGGCGAGTTCAGCACCGGCGGCGTCGCCGGTAAGGAACGCATGAAGCTCGGCGACCTGCTCGCCCTGCTCAAGGCCACCTACACCGGCCCGATCGGCGCGGAGTTCATGCACATCGCCGACGCCGAACAGCGCCGCTGGATGTACGAACGCCTGGAAGGCGCCGGCGGCAAGTTCGCCCGCAGCGCCGACGACAAGAAGCGCATCCTCGAGCGGCTGACCGCGGCCGACGGCCTGGAACGCTACCTCGGCACCAAGTACGTCGGCCAGAAGCGCTTCTCGCTGGAAGGCGGCGACGCGCTGATCCCGCTGATGGACGTGACCATCCGCCGCGCCGGCGAACAGGGCGTGCAGGACGTGGTGATCGGCATGGCCCACCGCGGCCGCCTCAACGTCCTGGTCAACACCCTCGGCAAGCCGCCGCGCAAGCTGTTCGACGAGTTCGAAGGCAAGTTCGACCACGACGAGCACGCCCACACCGGCGACGTGAAGTACCACATGGGCTTCAGCGCCGACGTCGCCACCCCGGGCGGCCCGGTCCACCTGGCGCTGGCGTTCAACCCCTCGCACCTGGAAATCGTCAACCCGGTGGTCGCCGGCAGCGTGCGTTCGCGCCAGACCCGCCGCGGCGAGAACGGTCGTGCGCAGGTGTTGCCGGTGCTGCTGCACGGCGACGCCGCGTTCGCCGGCCAGGGCGTCGGCATGGAACTGTTTCAGATGTCGCAGGCACGCGGTTTCGCGGTCGGCGGCACGGTCCACATCGTCATCAACAACCAGGTCGGCTTCACCACCAGCGAGCGCCAGGACGCGCGTTCCACGCTGTACTGCACCGACGTGGCCAAGATGGTCGGCGCGCCGATCCTGCACGTGAACGGCGACGACCCGGAAGCGGTGGTGTTCTGCGCCGAGCTGGCGCTGGACTTCCGTCAGCGCTTCGGCCGCGACGTGGTCATCGACCTGGTCTGCTACCGCCGCCACGGCCATAACGAGGCCGACGAGCCGGCGGCGACCCAGCCGCTGATGTACCAGGTGATCCGCAAGCACAAGACCCCGCGCGAGCTGTACGCCGACCGCCTCGTTTCCGAAGGCGTGCTCAAGGCCGAAGACGCGCAGGCTCTGGTGGACAACTACCGCGACAAGCTGGACCAGGGCGCGGTCACCACCGAGCTGGTCGAGGTCAAGCCGGACGAGTTCACCATCGATTGGTCCAAGTACCTGTCGGGCAAGCTCAGCGACCCGGTCGACACCAAGTTCGAGCGCAGCAAGCTCGACGCGCTGGCCACCCAGATCAACGCGGTCGCCGACAACGTCAAGCTGCACCCGCGCGTCGCCAAGATCTACGAAGACCGCCGCAAGATGGCCGCCGGCGAGCTCGGCGGCGACTGGGGCTTCGCCGAGAATCTGGCCTACGCCACCCTGCTCAGCGAGGACTACAAGCTGCGCCTGGTCGGCCAGGACAGCGGCCGCGGCACCTTCTTCCACCGCCACGCGATCCTGCACGAGCAGAGCACCGACGCCTACGTCATGCCGCTGCGCGAGCTGGTGCGCACGCCGTCGGACATGACCATCATCGACTCGCTGCTCAGCGAAGAAGCGGTGATGGCGTTCGAGTACGGTTATTCGACCGCCGATCCCATGACCCTGGACATCTGGGAAGCCCAGTTCGGCGACTTCGCCAACGGCGCCCAGGTGGTGATCGACCAGTTCCTGTCGTCGGGCGAAGCCAAGTGGGGCCGTCTGTGCGGCCTGGCGCTGTTCCTGCCGCACGGCTACGAAGGCCAGGGGCCCGAGCACAGCTCGGCGCGCCTGGAACGCTTCCTGCAGCTGTGCGCGCTCGAGAACATGCTGGTCTGCGCGCCGACCACGCCGGCACAGGCGTATCACATGATCCGCCGGCAGATGCGCATGAGCACGCGCAAGCCGCTGGTGGTGATGACGCCCAAGTCGCTGCTGCGCCACAAGCTCGCGGTCTCGACCCTGGACGAACTGGCCAACGGCGAGTTCCAGCACCTGATCCCCGACGCCCAGGCCAACGTCAAGAAGGTCAAGCGCGTCGTGCTGTGCTCGGGCAAGGTCTATTACGACCTGTTCGAGCAGGCGCAGAAGGACGGTCTGGACGACGTCGCCCTGCTGCGCATCGAACAGCTGTACCCGTTCCCGCGCGAATTGCTGGCGGCCGAACTCAAGCGTTACAGCGCGGCCAAGGACGTGGTGTGGTGCCAGGAAGAGCCGCAGAACCAGGGCGCTTGGTACCAGATCCGCCACCACCTGTCCGCCTGCCTGGCGCCGAAGCAGAGCCTGCACTACGCCGGCCGCGCGCGTTCGCCGTCGCCAGCGGCCGGCCACCTGGCCGACCACGTCGCCGAGCAGACCAAGCTGGTCGCCGACGCGCTGGTCAATTCGCTGCAAGGCGAGTCCAGCGCTGAATAAGCGCTGGCCTGCCGACCCTACATCCAAGAACGACACACACCCTTTCAAGCACTCCAGGATGCCTGCCCCATGAGCACCGAGATCAAAGTCCCCGTCCTTCCCGAGTCGGTCTCCGACGCCACGATCGCCACGTGGCACAAGAAGCCGGGCGATGCGGTCAAGCGCGACGAGAACCTGGTCGATCTGGAAACCGACAAGGTCGTGCTCGAAGTGCCCTCGCCGGTCGACGGCGTGCTCAAGGAAATCAAGTTCGAGGAAGGCGCGACCGTGACCAGCCAGCAGCTGATCGCGATCGTGGAGGCCGGCGCCGCCGCCGAAGCCAAGCCCGCCGCCGCAGCCGCTCCGGCCGCCGCCAAGGCCGAAGCGCTGCCGGCCGCCGGCGCCCAGCCGATCACCCCGAAGGCCGAAGCCCCGAAGGCCGCAGCCTCCAACGACCAACTGCCGCCGGGCGCGCGCTTCACCGCGAACAAGGAAGGCATCGACGCTGCGCAGGTCGAAGGCACGGGCCGCAAGGGCGCGGTGACCAAGGAAGACATCCTCAACTACGCCAAGTCCGGCGGCGTCGGCAATGCCTCGGGCGCCCGCCCGGAAGAGCGCGTGCCGATGACCCGCATGCGCGCGCGCATCGCCGAGCGCCTGATGCAGTCGAAGAACTCGATCGCGATGCTGACCTCGTTCAACGAAGTCAACCTGGGCAAGGTCATGGCGATGCGCAAGGAGCTGGGCGAGTCCTTCGAGAAGGCCAACGGCGTCAAGCTCGGCTTCATGAGCTTCTTCGCCAAGGCCGCCGCCAACGCGCTGCAGCGCCACCCGGTGGTCAACGCCTCGGTCGACGGCAACGACATCGTCTATCACGGCTACGCCGACATCTCGATCGCCGTGTCGACCGACAAGGGCCTGGTCACGCCGGTCCTGCGCAATGTCGAGCGCATGGGCTTCGCCGACGTCGAGAAGGCCATCGGCGACTACGCCAAGAAGGCGCGCGACGGCAAGCTGGCCCTGGAAGACCTGCAGGGCGGCACCTTCACCATCACCAACGGCGGCACCTTCGGCTCGCTGATGTCGACCCCGATCGTCAACCCGCCGCAGTCGGCCATCCTCGGCATGCACGCGATCAAGGAACGCGCCATCGTCGAGAACGGCGCCGTGGTCGCCGCACCGATGATGTACATCGCCCTGTCCTACGACCACCGCATCATCGACGGCAAGGACGCGGTGCTGTTCCTGGTCGACATCAAGAACCAGCTGGAAAATCCGCATCGCATGCTGCTCGGAATGTAAGGGCGAGCTGAGAGTAAAGAGGAGTGAGGAGTGAGTGGCAGACGTTGCTTTACTCATTTCTCACTTTTCCATACTCACTCCTTTTCTTCTGAATCATTTCGAGCCACCAAGGACCCCCAATGTCTGAACAATTCGACGTAGTCGTCATCGGCGCCGGTCCGGCCGGTTATCACGCCGCCATCCGCGCCGCCCAGCTGGGCCTCAAGACCGCCTGCATCGACGCCGCACTCGGCAAGGACGGCAAGCCCGCCCTCGGCGGCACCTGCCTGCGCGTGGGCTGCATTCCGTCCAAGGCGCTGCTCGACAGCTCGCGCCAGTTCTGGAACCTGCAGCACCTGTTCGGCGAGCACGGCATCAGCGCCGACAACGCCAAGATCGACGTCGGCACCATGGTCGGCCGCAAAGACAAGATCGTGAAGCAGTTCACCGGCGGCATCGCGATGCTGTTCAAGGCCAACAAGGTCACGCCCTACTACGGCTTCGGCACCCTGCACCCGGGCAACATCGTCAAGGTCAAGCAGCACGACGGTTCGGAAGTCGAGCTCAAGGGCACCAACGTCATCATCGCCGCCGGATCGGATTCGATCGAACTGCCGTTCGCCAAGTTCGACGGCGACAAGATCGTCGACAACGTCGGCGCGCTCGACTTCACCGAAGTGCCCAAGCGCCTGGGCGTGATCGGCGCCGGCGTGATCGGCCTGGAACTCGGCAGCGTGTGGAAGCGCCTGGGCGCCGAGGTCACCATCCTCGAAGCGCTGCCCGACTTCCTCGCCGTGGCCGACGCCGAAGTGGCCAAGACCGCCGCCAAGGAATTCAAGAAGCAGGGCCTGGAGATCAAGCTCGGCGCCAAGGTCAGCAAGGCCGAAATCCAGAAGGACGGCGTCCACCTGACCTATAACGACGGCAAGGCCGACCAGCAACTGGTGGTCGACAAGCTGCTCGTCGCGGTCGGCCGTCGCGCCGCCAGCAAAGGCCTGTTGGCCGAAGGCACCGGCGTCAAGCTCAACGAGCGCGGCCAGATCGAAGTCGACGAGCATTGCCACACCGGCGTCGACGGCGTGTGGGCGGTCGGCGACTGCGTGCGCGGCCCGATGCTCGCGCACAAGGGCTTCGAGGAAGGTATCGCCGTGGCCGAGCTCATCGCCGGCCTGCCGGGCCACGTCAACTTCGACACCATTCCGTGGGTCATCTACACCGAGCCGGAAATCGCCTGGGTCGGCCAGACCGAGCAGCAGCTCAAGGCCGAAGGCACGCCGTACAAGACCGGCAGCTTCCCGTTCGCGGCGATCGGCCGTGCGGTGGCCATGGGCGAGCCGGCCGGCTTCGTCAAGGTCATCGCCCACGCCGAAACCGATCGCGTCCTCGGCCTGCACCTGGTCGGCGTAGGCGTGTCGGAGCTCGTGCACGAAGGCGTGCTGACCATGGAGTTCAAGGGCTCCGCCGACGACCTCGCACGCATCTGCCACGCTCACCCGACCCTGTCGGAAGCGATCCACGATGCGGCGATGGCGGTCGACAAGCGCGCGATTCATAAGGCCAATTAAGGCCGGGAATCGGGAATGGAGAATCGGGAATCGGAAGAGCGCCACGCGCTAATCCGGTTCCCGATTCGCTTTTGGGGCGGAGGGAAAGTCCAGCCTCTGAAGGCTCCAACTCCCTGATCCACACTCCCGTCTTCGCTTCGACCCGTCGCAACGCCTGTGCTCTAACGACTCCCGACTCCCGATTCCCCATTCCCGGCAACAGCCATGCGAACCCTCTGCGTCTACTGCGGCTCCAATTCCGGCTCCAGGCCGATCTATACCGAACGCGCGATGGCGCTCGGCACGCGCATGGCCAAGGACGGCATCGCCCTGGTCTACGGCGGCGGCAACGTCGGCCTGATGGGCACGGTCGCCGATGCGGTGCTCGAAGCCGGCGGCGAAGCGATCGGGGTGATTCCCGAGCAGCTGGTGAACTGGGAAGTCGCCCACCACGGCCTGACCAAGCTGGAGATCGTCGGTTCGATGCACGAGCGCAAGGCGCGCATGTTCGACCTCGCCGACGGCTTCGTCGCCCTGCCCGGCGGCTTCGGCACCCTCGACGAAATGTTCGAGATGCTGACCTGGCGCCAGCTCGGCATCGGCAACAAGCCCTGCGCGTTTCTCGACATCGACGGCTTCTACACGCCGCTGATGTCGATGCTCGACCGCATGGTCGAAGAACGTTTCCTGCACGCCGACCAGCGCCGCGACCTGTGGCACGGCGACGACCTCGACACGATGCTCGCCTGGATGAGCGAGTACCAGCCGGCCGCCGCATCGAAGTGGATGGACGAGAAGCGGCGCAACGCCCTGCGCTAAGCTGCAAGGCCCGATAAGCTGCGAGGCCCAGGGACAGGAGGTCGGATCATGCGTTGGATCGTATTGCCGTTGGCCGTGCTCGCCGTGGCGGCGTGCAAACCGGCCCGGCCTCCCGCGAGCGACATCGACCGCACCACGGTCGAGATCGAACGTAGCGGCTGCCTCGACAGCTGTCCGGTCTATAAGTTGCGCATCAACTCCGACGGTGTGGCGATCTTCAGCGCCCGCGACTTCACCGGCCGCCACCCGCTGCGCAGCGCGAGCGGCGACTTGGTGATCCCGCACGAAATCGCCGACAAGGACCGTCGCGCCCTGTTCCAGCGAGTGAATTCCAAGGCCTTCGCCGAACTGCTGCCGGACTACTCCAGCGGCGTGTCCGACGGCCCGACCACGACGATCACCGTCAACACGCCATCCGGCGAGCGCCGCGTCACCCAGAACGCCGTCGCCTGCCTGCGCGACAGCAAGAAGCCAGGCGCCCTGTCGTCCACCTCGATCGACCCTCAAGCACGTTTCGTGCCCGATGTGTTCTGCGAGACCGTCGCCCTGATCGAAACCGCGAGCTGCGCCGGCTTCTGGTCCGCGCAAACCCGTCCGCCGCAGGACCCCAACGATCCCCGATTGTCGCCGCCGGAGCGTTGCCGCTTGCCGTCGTTCGGCGCAGCGGCGAATGCCGGTTCCGTGCAGCCATGAAGGCGAGGCGTTCCGGTGCGACGAATCGCCCTAGTTGCGGATCGTTTCTTGTAGGAGCGGCGCGAGCCGCGACCGCGCTGTAAGGGGTTTGCGGCGTTTCGCTCACGCAAGATAAAGATCTAAATCAAACGCTAAAAGCTTCCGCCACTAAAGCGGCGGGTTACTTTCTTTTGTCATAAGCAACAAAAGAAAGCTAACCAAAGAAAAATGCTTTTCTTTGAATCACCGGCCGCACGTTCGATGCCGACGCAGGGATTTTTCATACGGGACATCCATGTCCCGATGAAAAACGGCCTGCATCCATGCAGGCCGCCCTTCGGGTCTTCGATTGCCTTCGCAAGACTGATGCTGCGCACAGCAACAACAGTATCGGCAATTCAACAATTGCTGTCGCTGTCGCTGTTGCTGTTGCTGTTGCCGTTGCCGTTGCCGTTGCCGTTGCCGTTGCCGTGAAAGCTTGGCGCAGTACCGAACTTGCGATGCAACCGTAGACCCGGAGGGCGGCGCACAGGACGTGCGCCGTTTTTCGATAGGACATGGATGTCCTATCGAAAAATCCCGGCGACCGCATCGAACTCGTGGCCTGTGCCCTTGCAAGGAAAGCCCTTTTCTTTGGTTACCTTTCTTTTGGGCTTAGCAAAAGAAAGTAACCCGGCCGCGTCAGCGGACGGAAGCTGTAGACCTTGATGTTGCTTCATCGCTCTGCGGCAAGGAACGCACCAACCGCGAGTTGCGCGGTCGCGACTCGCGTCGCTCCTACCCCCACGACGGCACGCCGCTGCGATGAATGACGTCGGCGTTGCCGTGTCTGCGCGTCCTTTGGTCGCGGCTTACGCCGCTCCTACAAGGGGCTGCAACCACTCGCGAGCGCCCCTGCCAGAGGCCAAAAAGACCGCGATTACCCACTCGGCTATCATCCCCCATCACGATCCACCCGCCCCACCCGGTGCCGCTCCACGCCCCGTACCGCCGCCAGAGCACGCAATGACCCTACCCGCCTCCTTCGACGCCTTCCGCATCCATAACGACGCCAGCGGCTACCGCAGCGGCATCGAGTCGGTCTCGCTCGACGATCTCGCGCCCGGCGAGGTGGTGATCAAGACCGCGTACTCGTCGGTCAACTTCAAGGACGCGCTGGCCGGCACCGGCGAAGGCAAGATCCTGCGCCGGTTCCCGCTGGTCGGCGGCATCGACGTCGCCGGCCACGTGGTCGCCTCGAGCGATCCGGCGTTCAAGGAAGGCGACGCGGTGCTGGTCACCGGTTGCGGCCTCAGCGAGGTGCGCGATGGCGGTTACGGCCAGTACGCGCGCCTGCAGGCGCAGTGGACGATTCCGCTACCGGCCGGCCTCAGCCTGCGCGAGAGCATGATCCTCGGCACCGCCGGCTTCACCGCCGCGCTCGCCCTGCACCGCATGCTCGACAACCGGCAGACGCCGGCGCAGGGGCCGCTCGCGGTCACCGGCGCCACCGGCGGCGTCGGTTCGCTGGCGCTGGACATCTTCAGCCGCGTCGGCTTCGAGGTGCACGCGATCAGCGGCAAGCCCGAACAAGCCGATTACCTGCGCTCGATCGGCGCCCGCGAGGTGCTCGGCCGCGACGCCCTACAGACCGAGCGGCCGATGGAGTCGGCGCGCTTCGGCGGCGGCCTGGACAACGTCGGCGGGCCGATGCTGGCCAGCCTGCTCGCCCAGACCGCGCCCTACGGCAACGTCGCCACCGCCGGGCTCGCCGCCACCCACGAGCTGGCGACCACGGTCATGCCGTTCATCATCCGCGGCGTGTCGCTGCTCGGCGTGGCCTCGGCGGGCACCGCAAGAAGCATCCGCGACGAGATCTGGCAGCGCCTGGGCAGCGACTGGAAGCCCGCGCATCTGGACCGGATCTGCACCCGCGAAGTCGGTCTGGCCGAGCTGCCGCAGGTATTTCCGGGCATGTTGGCCGGCGGTTCGGTCGGCCGGACCCTCGTCGTGATCTAGTTGGCATTGCAGCGGCGCGGCGCGTCGCTACAATCGGCCGCAGGTTCTTGGGGGAAACACATGGCGCGTATTCTGATCGTCGACGATTCGCCGTCCCAGCTGATGGGCATTCGTCGCATCGTCGAAAAACTGGGGCATGAAGCCTTGACCGCAGAGGACGGCGCCGCCGGCGTCGAAGCGGCCAAGCGCGAGCTGCCCGATATGATCCTGATGGACGTGGTGATGCCGAACCTCAACGGGTTCCAGGCGACGCGCTCGATTTGCCGCGAATCCACGACGAAACACATCCCGATCGTGCTGGTCACGACCAAGGATCAGGACACCGACCGCGTCTGGGGCATGCGCCAGGGGGCCAAGGCCTACATCACCAAGCCGTTCAGCGAGACCGATCTGTCCGAGATCATCGCGCAGCTGCTGCCTTCGGCCGCCTGAATGCGGCACGCGGGCCCGGCAGGCCGGCGCCTCGCAGCAGAACGAACAAACCCGGCGCAAGCCGGGTTTGTCGTTTCCAAACTCGCTTCAGCGCATCGGCGGCGCACTCGGGCCACCACGCACCGGCTGCGGCATCGCAGTCGACCGGCCACGACGCCCCACGCGGCCGATGGCCGCGGCAGCGCTCAGACCCGCCGCCAATCCTCGCCGAAGGCCACCCGCATCGCCTCGTAGGCATCGTGCTGCGCCGGCGTTTCCGCGCGCGGCGCCAGCACTTCCAACTCGACGATCTGGTCGCCCGCCTGGGTGCCCGGCAGGCCGCGGCCGCGCAGGCGCAGCTTGCGCCCCGCCTCGGAGTTGGCCGGGATCTTGAGCTCGACCGGGCCGCCTAGGGTCGGCACGCTGATGGTCGCACCGAGCGCGGCTTCCCACGGCGCCAACGGCAACATGTAGATCACGTTGCGGCCGTCGACTTCGAAATGCGGATGCGCGGCGTATTCGATCTCGAGCAGCAGGTCGCCGTGTGCGCCCTGCCCGGCCAGGCGGATCAGCTGGCCGGGGCGCACGCCCTTCGGCACGCGTACGTCGAGGGTCTTGTTGTTGACCGAAATGCGGATGCTGCCGCCCTCGTACACCGTTTCCAGCGACACCGCGAGCTTGGCCCGGGTATCGCCGCGCGGCGGCGCGCTGCGGGCGCCCTGCTGGCCGAACCCGCCGGCCGCCGAGCGGCCGCGACCGAACAGGGTCTCGAAGAAGTCGCTGAAACCGCCGCCGGCGCCACCGCCGGCGAAGATCTCCTCGAAGTCCGGGCTGCCGCCGCCGTAGCCGCCGGCGCTGGGCTGCACTTCGTCGCCGGGCCGGTAGCCGCGTGCGCGCAACTGATCGTAGGCCGTGCGCTTCTGTGGGTCGCGCAGCGCCTCGTAGGCCTCGTTGACGGCCTTGAACTTCTCCTCGGCGCCGGCCTCCTTGCTGACATCGGGATGGTACTTTCGCGCCAGGCGACGATAGGCCGTCTTAATCTCGGCCTCGCCCGCGCTCGGTTCCAGGCCGAGGGTTTCGTAATAATCCTTGAACTGCATCGTTGCTCCCCACATACAAGCGCCATACGCGGCGCAGCCCACTCACGCCGTCTTGACGCATCATTAGCCTGACAGCATGGCGGCGACGACCGCGATTTCAAGTCGCGTTGACGCGGTATTTAGCACCTGCTGCCTAGACTCGAACCCCCACAGGAGATTTCCATGAGCATCCAGGTCGGCGAACGCCTTCCCGAAGTCGTACTCAAGCGCATCAACGAAGGCATCGAGAACGTCGATACCCGGGCCCTGTTCGACGGCCGCAAGGCCGTGCTGTTCGCGGTGCCGGGCGCCTTCACCCCGACCTGCTCGGAGAAACACCTGCCCGGGTTCGTCCAGCATTTCCAGGAGTTCCGCGACAAGGGCATCGAAGTGCTGTGCCTGGCGGTCAACGACCCGTTCGTGATGCAGGCCTGGGCCCAGAGCCAGCACGCGCCGGACGGCATGATCATGCTGGCCGACGGCAACGGCGACTTCACCCGCGCGCTCGGCCTGGAGCTCGACGCCAGCGCCTACGGCATGGGCACGCGCGCCAAGCGCTTCGCGTTGTACGCCGACGATGGCGTGGTCAAGCAACTGCACGTCGAAGAACCCGGCGAGTACCGCGTGTCCTCGGCCGAATACATGCTGCAACAGGTCTGAGCCGCGGCCGGCCCGGATCGCCACAGGTCCGGGCCGCTCGCTTCATCGACTCCATCGACGCGCCGCTGCGTTTCCTCTTCACCCGCCCGCACGAGGTTCCCGCTCTCTTCCCCCGACCAGCCAGGAGGCACCATGCCTGCCAAGCCCGTCAGCAAGACCGTCGCCCGCCCGGCGTCCACGCAATCGTCCGCCGGTAAACTCTCGGCGTTCGTCACCGACCTCGCCACCATTCGCGCGCGTGCCCGCAAGCACATCGAAGACGGCGCGATCACCGACAGCTACCGCGCCGACCGCGAGGCGGTGATCAAGTTGCTCAACGAAGCCCTGGCGACCGAAATCGTCTGCGTGCTGCGCTACAAGCGCCACTACTTCATGGCCAGCGGCCTGATGGCCGATGCGATCAAGGCCGAATTCCTCGAACACGCCAACGAAGAACAGGCGCATGCCGATCGCATCGCCGAACGCATCGTCCAGCTCGGCGGCGCCCCGGATTTCAATCCCGACGTGCTGTCCAAGCGCGCGCACGCCGAATACGTAGAAGGCACCGACCTGCGCGACATGGTCAAGGAGGATCTGGTCGCCGAACGCATCGCGATCGACAGCTATCGGCAGATCATCGATTACATCGGCGACCAGGACACCACCACCAAGCGCCTGATGGAGGACATCCTGGCGCAGGAAGAAGAACACGCCGACGAACTGGCCGACCTGCTCAACGGCTGGACCGGCGGATAAGCCGCAACAGCCAACGGCCGCGGCTCGCCCCCGCCCCTGTAGGAGCGGCGTGAGCCGCGACCGCGATCTTTCCCGCACGGTCGCACACTCAGTACGATGGCGTCGGTCCCTATCCCGCGATAATTCACGCCTTCGATTACTCGCGCAGGCGTTGCGGACTCTTCGTCCCGTGATCGCGGCTCAAGCCGCTCCTACAGGGGCAGGACACAGTCGCTCATGCGGGAGCGGTGAGCCGCGACCGCGATGCTTCCCGTTCGCTTCGCCTCCTCAGGCCGCCTCGCCCTGCGCTGCCTCGGCGAACAGGCCGCGGCCGAGCGCGAAGGCCGTATGCAGATGGGCGGCGGCTTCGTCGGGGTTGGTATGCAGTAGCAACTCCGAGGTCAGCACGCGGGCGCCGCAGTAATCGAAGATGCCGTGGTCGATTTGGGTCTTCATCGCCGCCTCATAACCGTGCTTGACGTAGGTGCCGGCGCCGGCGCCGCCGACGCCGAGCAAATGCACGCTCAGGCGCTGCAGTTTCTTGACCACCCGCCCGTCCTTTTCCTCATAGGCCCAGCCGTTGGCGAATACTCGGTCGATCCAGCCCTTCAGCAAGCCCGGCATCGACCACCAGTACACCGGGAACACCAGGGCCAGCGCATCGGCCCGATCGATCCGCGCCTGCTCGGCGCGCACGTCCGCAGGCGCGTCAGCGCGCAGGTAGAAACCGGCGACGTCGTCGTGGTTGAAGCGCGGGTCGAAGCCTTCGGCCGCCAGGTCGGCGATCTCGAAGGCGTGGCCCGACTGCGCCAGGCCATCCGCCAGTTGCGCGGCGACGGCATGGGTCAGCGATTGCGGGTCGGGATGGGCGACGACGATGAGTGTGTTCATGAGGACATCCGGCAGAAGAAAGAATTATTACCAAGGGTAACTTACTAGACGTAAGTTACCTTTGGTATGTTTCTTCGTCAAGCGCCGGGAATCCCCCTGCGAGGACCGACTCGGGCTTCGTGCTCGCCCTAACGCAACACCCGGAACCTCACCCGCGACCAGGCGCCGGTATCGGCCAACGCGGTCAGCGTGTGCTCGCCGACTTCGCCGAAGTCGTGGTCGAAACGCGCACGTCCCTGCGATTCGCCGATCAGGCGTCCGTCGAGCAACCAGCGCACCCGCGCATCGCTGCCGAGCGCGCGGATCGATAGGCGCAGCGGCGTCGCATTGCCGGGCGCGCGCGCCAATGTGGCCTGGTCGTCGATGCCTTCGATGCGCAGTTCCTCGACCGCATCGCGGCCGTCGTCGCTGCAGTCCGGCGCCAGCGGCGGCAGGCGCGCGGCCTTGCGGGTGTCGGCGGCGAGCCAGGGCGAGGCCAGCGCCGGCCAGCGCGCGAGTTCGCGCGAACGGCGTTCGTGCGGCTGGCTGCATTCGCCGGACAGGCGCAGGCCGCTGCGCGCATCGGCCTGGTAACGTTCCAGCCCGGCGTTCCACAAGCGCGCATCGCGTTCGGCGAAGGTCGGCGGCACCGAACCGTCGAGCGTCCACGCCTGCAGACGCCGGTGACAGAGTTCGGGCGCCTGCGGGTCCGGCGCGATGCCGAGCGGCCAACAGATCTCGATCTGCTCGACGTTCTTCGGCGGCGGCCGCAGGGCGGCATCGCCATTCTGCCGCGGCAAGCTGTCGATCACCTCGAACAACAAGGGCAAGGCGGTCACCGCGCCGTACTGGCCCGGCAAGGGCGTGCCGTCCGGCCGCCCGACCCAAACCCCGACCGTGTAGCCGCGCGTGCTGCCGAGCGCCCAGGCATCGCGGAAGCCGTAGCTGGTGCCGGTCTTCCACGCCACCCGCGGCCGGCCGCGGGTGTCGAAGGTTTCCTCGACACTGCCGGGACGCGGGTTGGCTTCGAGAATCTCGCGCACGATCCAGGCCGCACCCGGCGACAACAGCCGCCGCTCCAACCTCGGCGCATCGCGCTGATAGCGCACGCGCCCGGCGATGCCGTCGCGATTGAACGCCGAATAGGCGCCGACCAAGTCCTCCAGGCGCGCGCCGGTGCCGCCGAGGATCATCGCCAGGTTCGGGCTCGCGCCGCGCGGCCACTGCAGGTCGATGCCGGCATGGGCCAGGCGCGCGGAAAAACGCGAGGGGCCGACCCGATCGAGCAGATCGACCGCGGGGATGTTCAGCGACAGGCGCAAGGCCGTCGCCGCGCCGACCGGGCCGTTGAAGGCGGTGTCGAAATTACCCGGGCGATAGCCGCCGAAGGATTGCGGCGCATCCACGAACAGGCTTTCGGAATGGATCAAGCCGTCGTCGAGCGCCAGTCCGTACAGGAACGGCTTCAAGGTCGAGCCCGGCGAACGCCAGGCCTTGACCATGTCGACGTGGCCGAGCCGCGCGGCATCGCCGAAGGTCACCGAACCGACATAAGCGCGCGCTTCCAGGCTGGCGTTGTCGACCACCAGCAAGGCCGCCGAGGTGCGCTCGGGCAGGCTGGAGAAATACGCCGATACGCGATCTTCCAAGGTGCGTTGCAGCTCCAGGTCGATGGTCGACGCGACCCGCAAGGCCTTGGGGTTCTCCACGCGCAACCGCTGCGCCAGCAACGGCGCGTAACGCGGCGGTTGCAGCGAGCGCGCGACCACCGGTTCGACCCGGGCGTCGGCGACTTCGTCCTGCGACCAGACCTTCAGCGCCGCCATGCGTTGCAATACTTTGTCGCGCGCCTTGCGCGCACGCTCGGGCTCGCGATCCGGCCGCAGCCGGCTCGGCGATTGCGGCAACACCGTCAGCAATGCGGCCTCGGCATGCGACAGACGCGACGAGGGTTTGCCGAGGTACGCCCAACTCGCCGCTTCCACGCCTTCGACGGTGCCGCCGAAGGGTGCGCGGTTGAGATACAGGCCGAGAATCTCGCGCTTGGACAAATGCACTTCGAGCTGCACGGCGCGCAGCATCTGCCGGCTCTTCGACCACAGGCTGCGCCGGTTCTGCCCGGGCGCGGCATCGAGGATGCGCGCGACCTGCATGGTCAGGGTCGAGCCGCCCGAGACCACGCGGCCGCTGCGCAGCCATTGCCCGGCGGCGCGCAGCATCGCCACCGGATTGATGCCCGGGTGCTTCCAGAACCAGCGGTCTTCGTAGCTCAGCAAGGCCTGCAGATACAGCGGCGAGACCTCGCTGTCGCGCACCGGATAGCGCCAGACGCCGTCGCGGTCGGCGAAGGCGCGCAGCGGCGTGCCGTCGGACGCGGTGACCACGGCGCCGGCATCGCGCGGTTTCGGCAGCGGCAACGGAAACGCGAGATCGAGCAGCATCGCCACGATCGCGAACAGCATCAGCGCCAACAGCGTTTTCAGCACGACACGGCGCCGGGGCGAACCGCGTCGGGACGGCTCGCGCCGGGGCGGAACTGAGGTTTCGGTGGACAGGGTGGACACGTTACGACCGGCAAAGACCATGATCAGCTTACGTCAGCGCGGCGCGCCGTTGCCGAGGAGGCAGCGGCGCACGGCGGCAGGCGCTCAGCCTGCGACGTTGAACGCGGCCAGGCGCAGGCGTCCATCGATGAGATGCAGGATCAGGCTTTCGGCGCCCTCCTGGCGTTCGACGCTCTTGCCGCCTTCGCCGTCGTTCACCTCGACCTCCTCGGCGACCGCCGCGATCACCGAGACCTGGGCGTCGATGAGCTCGTCGTTGCCCTCCTCGCGGTCGGCGTCCGGATCGGGCTGGATGCTGATCGAATACGTTTCTTCGCTCTTGCCGCGTTGCTGCGAACGGCTCGCCACCAGGGTACCGTCCGGCTCGCTCGCGAAGGTCTGCCCGATCACCTGCTCGATGGTCTCGGCATAGGTATCGGCGCGCGAATCGGGAAACAGATCGGCGTAATGCTTTTCGGCCATGGCGCGATCGATCTTGCCGCCGGCGGCCTTGGCGACTTTTTCCAGCTCGGTCTCGTAGATCGGCAGGCCGATGGCCTCGAGCGGGAAGTTCATGCGGCCGAGCACGATGTTCTTGTCGCGCGTGCGGAAGGCCCGGCCCAGTTCGGCGAGCTCGGACAGGACGCGCTGCTGGCGGCTCTGGTGTTCGGCCTGGGCGACGGTCTGGCCGTTCCAGGCATAGACGTAATAGTCGGTGGTCTTGGGCCGCGCCGCCGAACAGATGTCAATCGCGCGCAGATACAGGCGGCCGGTCGAGATCTTGTCGAGCTCCGGGCAGAACTCCGGCATGCCGGCTTGCGGCAGCGCCTGGAAGTCCTGGCCGCGGCTCATCAGCACCACGAGTTTCTTCGACGCGGCCATGGTCGCATCGGGCGTGCCCTGGCCGAACAAGACCACGACATCCTCGTGGCCGTCGCGGTCGAGATCGCCGACCAGGTGTTCGAAGCCCAGCCGTTCGAAGCCGGGGTCGAGCTTGCGCAAGGCCGCGAAGGCGCGCTCGGCGGTGGCTTTTTGCGCTTCGGCGGTGGCAGCCGGCGCGGACGCCGCCGGGGCTGCGACGGATGCATCTTTTGGCGCGGCCGCATCGGCCGGCGCGGCGTCGGTGCCCGACTGGCAGGCGGCCAGGCCGAGCATCAGGGACAGTGCTGCGATCTTGCGCATGTTCGCTCCTTGCGTGGGGTGGCGGTCGCGGCCTCGGGCCGGACCTCGGGCGGTACCAGTGTTGCGGCGCGACCGGGCGTCGGTCGCGCGCGTCGGATTTCAGGCGTCAGACTTCATCGGAATTGTGGTCGAGCAGGTACAGCTCGCCTTCGATCAGACGGAAATTGGCGTGGTAATGGCTGCCGTCGCGCTGCGGCCATTCCAGCATGACCTCGGCATCGACCAGGTAGCTGGCGTCGTCGGTCTCGATCAGGCCCTGGTCCGGGCTCAGATCGATCTGCAACCGATACTCGCCGCTGCTGTTGGCGTCGCGGCCACGCACCGTGGCCTGCCATTCGTCGCTGCCGAGCGACTGCAACCCCGCCTTGCGCAAGCGCTCGACCGCCGTGGCGAAAGCCTCGCGCCGCGGCGCATCGACGAACAAAGAGCGGTCGATGCCCTGCACGGCCGGCGCCGGCGCCGCACCGGGGCGGATCGACAAGGGGTGCTCGCGCAGATGCCGGATCAGCACCTCGTCGCGTTGTTCGCGCAATGCGGTTTCGATTTCGGCCAACTGCGACAGGATGCGTTGCTCGGGCGATTCCTCATCGAGCTCGCGCAAGCCCTGCCCCGACCATTCGTAACGGTGATGCGCGATGGCCTTCGGGAACGGCACCATGCAGGCTTCCAGCTCATCGACCCGCAGCACGCCGTCGACGACGCCGCGCAGAGCCGCGCAATAGCCGAACAGATTCTCGCCCTCGTCGGGCACCAACTGCAGCCCGCCTTCGCGCGCCATCAGCATGCGCACGTGATTGGCGACATGGCGCATCGCCCCCTCTTCGCCGATGCCGTACTCGACCGCGATGTCGTCGCGACCGTCGCGATCGAGGTCGCCGATCGCGTAGTCGGCGTAGTAGCGGTCGAATTGCGGCGTGTCCTTGCGCATCAACGCCTCGGCGGCGATCTGCAAGGGATGGGCCGGGGCCGGCGCTTCGACGACAGGCTGGGCCAGGCTGGCCACAGCCTCGGCCACGGCGACCGCGGTGGCATCGGCGGTCGCCTGCGGCGCTGGATCCGACGCCGCCGGCGCTGCCGGCGCTGCCGGCGCTGCCGGCAGCGTACAGGCCGCCAGCAGCGAGGCCAGCGCGGCGGAAAGCACCGCGCTTCCCGCCGCCCTGCTCCGGATCAAGGCTGACGCACCGTCAGCGAGGCCGGCGAGGCCCGGCCGACGCCACGCAGATCGGGACGGTACATGTCCTCGACCAGCGACGGCGGCACCGTATACGTGCCGGGCGTGACCGCACGCACCAGATAGAACACCCGCGCGGTCTGGTTCTGCTCGAGCTTCAGCGCGGCGATGTAGCGGTCGTCGCGGAACTCTTCGTGGCGGACTTCGGCGGCGCTGCTGCGTTCGGAAATCTCGATCCCGTCGACCACGACACCGGCCCACTGCTTGGCGTCGCCGAGGTTGAAGTTCTCGATCTCCAGACCGGCCGGCAACAGGTCGGTGAGCAACGCATCCGGCATCGCACGCCGGGCCTTGATGGTGACCTGCACGATCAGCGCCTCGCCTTCGACCAGGCCGCCGCCCGACCATTCCTTGCCTTCGGTCGTGTAGTACTTGCGCCCGACTTCGATCATCGAGCTGTCCGCGGCCGGCGCGGTGCGCGGCACGCCGGCGATTTCCATGCTGGCGTACAACGGCGGTTGGCCGCTCGGGCTGAAACTGACCCCGCGGGCCAGCGCGGCGTAGTCGAACACGCGGCCGATCAGCTTGGCCGGGTCGGCGTCCGAGGCGCTGTCGCCAACCGTCCAGCGGCCGGAGATCTGCTTGCTCTGGTCGGCCATCAAGGCCTTGCCGAGCCGCGCCAGGGCGACCTGCTCCTGGGTGCTGAGCCACAGCCAGCCGCTGTTGCGGCGCGCATCGAGCTCGCGGCCCATGCCGACCACGCGCGCCTCGTACTCGGGCTTGGACAGCTTGTGCTCGTGCACCAGGGCGATCATCAAGGCGTCGTCGCGCAAGCGGCTGCCGTAGTCGCCGAGGTACTCGGGACGGTCGGCCGGATCGCGCGCGAAACCTTCCTTGATCGCCTTGGCGCCGCGGCCCTTGTCGCCCTGCAGCGACAAGGCCAGACCGAGGTGGACCAGCGGCAGGCCGGTCAGGCTCTGCTTGCGGTCGTTGTCGTAGAGCGCGCGCAAGGTGCCCAGCGGCGCACGGTTGACCCGTGCGAGCACGTAGCCGGCATGGGCCTGATAGGCGAACTTGAGGTGTTCGCGGCGGTCGTAGCCGTAGAACGAAGCATTGCCCGAGAGCAGATCCTCGTTGAGCACCTTCAGCGCCTTCTGCAGCATCGCCTCGGGCACGGCGAAGCCGCCGTCGCGCGCGTCGAGCAGGAACTCGACCACGTACGGGGTGATCGCCGGATTGACGTAGTCGCCGTCGCCCCACATCGAGAAGTGACCCGAGCCGATCTGCATCGCCGCCAGACGGCCGAACGCGCCTTCCATGCGCGCGCGCCGCTGCTTGGCGTCCAGGCCCTTGGCGCCGAGCATCTTGGCGGTGGCGTCGTCGAGTTCGAGCGCGGCATAGCCCTTGCTCGTGGTCTGCTCGGCGCAGCCGTACGGGTATTCCAGTGCGCCCTGCAAGGCGCTGGCGAACGGGATCGGCGGCAAGGCGCTGATCACCATGCGCGCGTTGACCGAATCGGGCATCAGCCCGTCGGCGAAATCGGCGCCGAGCTGGACCGTGCCGAGCTCGTCGAGCACGCGCGTGCGCGAACGCAGCACCGACGGCCAGGCCGGGCGCACCGGCACGTCGTAGCGGCGGTCGACCTTGTAGCCGTTGCCGTCCACCCGCACCCGCACCTGCGCGGTCGTATAGCCCTCGCGCGCGACGATCGGGAAGGTCAGGGTCCGCTTGGCTTCGACGCCGAGCGAGAGCTTGTGCTGGCCGTCGGACAGGCCGAGCGGGCCGATGCCTTCCACGCGCACCTCGAACTCGCCCGGCTTGCCGGTGAAGTTCTGCACGTCCAGGGTGACGTTGCTCTTGTCGCCGGGCGCGAGCACGCGCGGCGTGCTGGCTTCGGCGAGCACCGGCGCGCGCACCACAGTTTCGGCGTCGCGGTTGCCGTAGCTGCCGCCGGCATAGACCAGGGCCGACACGCGCAGGGTGCCGTTGAAGTCCGGCACCGCCAGCTTGATCCGGGCGATGCCCTGGGCGTCGAGCTTGACCGGACCGGCGAACAGATCGACGGTCTGCACGCGCGCGGTCGGGCGCCGCGCCTGCGGCAACGCCTGCAAGGCCATGTCGCCGCCGAAGCGGATCTTGGCGGTCTCGCCTTCGTAACTTTCGATGACCCGTCCGTAGACGTCGTAGCCGTCGACGCCGAGACGACGCTGGGCGAAGAAATGCGCGGCCGCGTCCGGCACCGGGAAGCGGGTGATGTTGATGATGCCCAGGTCGACCGCGGACACGGTCACATAGGCCTCTTTGCCGGCCAGCTGCGGCGCGCTGACGATGACCGGCAGATCCTGCTCGGGACGCATCAGCTTGGGCACGTTGAGGCCGACCGCGACCTTGCGCTCGCGCCGGTCCATCTTGACGTGGGCCACGCCGACCGCGCGCGCCGGGGTGATCTTGCTCGGCGCGCTGCCGCCGCGGAACACCAGGGCGGTCACGTAGACGTCGTGGCGCTCCCAGTCGGCGGTGACCGGGATCTTGAACTTGCTGCCGGCCTTGGCATCGATCGACTGCACGTACAGCATGCGGTCGCTCTCGACCATCAACAGGCCCGGGCCCGCGTGCGGCGGGGTCAGGGTGACTTCAAGCGTGTCGCCGGCGTTGTAGGCGGTCTTGTCGAGCGCGAGCTTGACCTTGTCGGGACGCGCGTCGAGGCCGCGGTTCTGGTCGTCCCAGCTCCAGCCGGCGCGGAACGGATAGCGCGTGGTCAGCTTGGTCGCCGGGTCGTAGACGTCGACCCGGTACTCGCCCCACTTGACCGGGAAGTTCAGCTTGACCGGCGCGGCGCCGACGTCGACGTTGCGCACTTCGATGTCTTCGTAGCGGCGGGTGAAGTCGTAGTCCCAACCGCCTTCGTCGCCGTAGTTCCAGTGATAGTCGCGGTGCTCGCGGATCAGGGTCACGCGCAGGCCGGTGGCCGGGCGCGGCTTGCCGTCGCTGCCGACGCGGGCGATCTCGAAGCCGGCGTTGCTGTCGGCGTCGGTGCCGTCCTTGTCGTCGAACAAGGGGCGCACGCCGACCAGCGCATCGGCCGGCCACAGCACGCGCTTGAGGCTGCGGTTGACGCTGCGGCCGCCGGTCTCGTAGACGCTGCCGGTGACGATCGCGGCGATGGTGCTGACCGGCTTGGCCTCGTCGGGCAAGGCGATGTCCTGCTGCAACTTGCCGTCGGCGCCCAGGCTGGTGTCGACGACGTCCTTGGCTTCCTTCGGCAGGGTGATGGTGGGGTCGCCGAAGAAATAGCCCGGCAACTGCTCCAGCGGATGCTGCTCGATCATCACCGCGAGCTTGGCGGTGAAACGGTTGCCCGCGGCGGGCGCACCGTACAGATAGGCGGCATCGACGCCGAGCTTGAACGGCAGACCGGGCTTGAGCACGGCCGGCGCATCGAGTTCGAGTTTCAGGCGCTCGGGCAGGAATTCCTCGATGCGCAGGGTCATGCCCTGCACCGCTTCCTTGCTGCTCGGGTCGGTACGGAATTCGACGCGCCAACGACCGGTGGCGGCGTCGGCGGGAATCAGCTGCGCATGCCGCACATAGCCCTGCGCGTCGGGCTGCAGGCGGGTTTCCAGGAAGGTCTTGCCGTCCGGCTGCACGTAACGCAGGAACAGCGGCTGCAGCGCCTTGCCCTTGCTGTCGACCGGCTTACCGTCCTGGTCGCGCAGCAGCGCCGACAGGCGCACGGTTTCGCCGGGGCGGTACAGGTCGCGGCCCGACCAGGCGAACACGTCGAACCAGGCCTGTTCGCGGCCGGCGACGGCGAATTCCGACAGGTCGAGCGCCGGCTGGTTGAACGGCAGCATCGACACGTCGCTGCCGCGTTGGGCGATCAGCACATGGCCGGCATCGAGCTTGTAGCCGAGCATGGCGTTGCCGTTGCTGTCGGTCTCGCCCTTCAGCACCGGCTCGCCTTCGGCGTTGAGCACCTTCAATTCGACGCCGCTGACCGCTTCGCCGGCCTCCAGCGAGGCCACGTGCACGAACAGCTTGTCCTTGTAGGCGCGCGCATGCAGGCCGAGGTCGCTGACGGTGAAGAACGCGGTCTCGAACTCGTCCTTGAACTGGCCGGCGCGCTTCATCACCGCGAAGTACAGACCCGGCTCCTGCAGTTCCTTGATGTCCTGCAAAGGCAGGTAAGTCAGCACGCGCTCGTTGGGCTTGCCGCCGAGCACGAAGCGATTGACGTAGACCGGCTCGGCCAGCTTGGAGAGCGGCTTCTTGTCGTCCCAGTCGCGTTCCAGGTCCCAGCTGCCGCGGCGGCCGCCGCGCTGGTACTCGGAGAAGAACTTCGGCAGTTCCTTTTCCTTGACCCGCAGGAACTCGACGTCGACTTCGGGCACGTTGATCGACACCACCGGCAGGCCGCGGCTGTCGCGCGCCGGCAACACACTGCCTTGCGAGGCGAAACCGACCACCGGATCGAGCGGACCGGTGTGGACCGGCTTGCTGATTTGCTGGCCGATGCGGTCGCCGGCCGCGGCGGTCAGCCCGGCCTTGATGGTGACCACGTAGTCCTTGCCGGCTTCGACGTGCGGGAAGCGCAGGATCTTGCCGCCCTCGTCGAGCACCCAACTGCCCTGCACCGCCGCGCCGTTCTTGTCGGCGACCGCCAGCAGCTCGTCGAAGCTCTGGGTGCCCACCAGGGGCTGGCTGAATTCGAGGGCGATGGCGAGCTCGTCGCTGCCTTTCTGATCGGGATAGGCCGCCACCAGGGCGAAGCCCTTGATCGCATCGCGCTTGGCCTGGATCGCTTCGCCGGTGATCTCCGGCAATTGTCCGCTGGTGTCGCGCTTGCAGCCGGCGACCAACACCGTGGCCGCGATCAGCAAGGCCGCCGCGGCACGGGCCAGGCCGCCGAAGCGGCACCGGTCGCGTCGTGGCGCGAGGTTCGAGAGAGGGGTCTTACTCGTGGGTCCGTCCAAGGGTGTGGCGCGCATCATGCGTATCTCTCGGGAAACTGCGACGGAGTATAGAGCCAGCGCACGCAAGCGGTAATCGTTGTGCTCTATGTCATGGATGCATGACGCGGACACACGGCCGATGTGAACCCAACCGGCAAGCCACTCGTCATTCGTCCGCCGGGCGCGTTCGGCGGACGTCGCGGACGTCGCGGACGTCGCGGTCGTCGCCCGAGTCGCGCGTCGATCTGTGGCGAAGCTCCGGTTTCCGCCATATACCCCCGACCATGACGAAAGGTTATGGCCGAGATTATCTCTCCATATCCTCGGACACATCACACAATCCAACTTGCAACTATCACATTGCAGGATTGACTGAGCGGACCGAACGCGATTTAGCAGTGGCCATGGTCGTCGGGAAGACCTGCCGCCCTGCGCGGATTCCTCGCATAACCCAATCGCGATCACATAATAAAAACGAAATCACATAATTTGCGTCGACAATTCATGCTGCAGTGCAACATGGATCCTCTATCAATATCACCAAGATAATATTCGGTAGCGTTTCAGGAAAATAGCGAAACCCTCTACAGACAAGGCTTTCAGCCTAATTCCCGGACATGCCGGGTAAATAGAATGGCGTCGCGTCCGGCGTTCGCGAGGCTCCGATTTGACGATGCCGTCAATGCCTCCCTAGCGTCGATTCCGCCGCACGACTGATGCGCGCGGCGAATGCAGCCGCCGCCATCGCCGACAGAAAAACCCCGTTCCAAAGGGGTATTCGACGGCGATCGGAGGCGGAGGCGAACACCTTGCAAGCGGCCGCTGGCGCGGCCGTCACTTAATCAATCAATCTCGGGGGTTATCCAATGAACCGTAACGTATCGGTATTGTCCTTCGCCGTTTCGCTCGTTCTCGCCACCGGCGCCGCCGGTGCCGCCCAACGCGTGGATCTGCACAGCGTGGACGTCGCCAAGCTCAATCAGCAATACCGGCTCGCGACCGCCAAGTCCGGGGCCGCTGGCAAGGCCAACGTGCGCCACGCCGAGGTGATCGCGCTCGACGCCGACTCGACCCTGAGCCCGCTCAAGAGCAGCCAGGATGCCGACGGCTCGATCAACCACCGCTACCAACAGAACTTCCGCGGCATTCCGGTGTTCGGCGAGCACGTGGTGGTGCGCGAAGACGCCCAGGGCAACGTGCGGGCCCTGTTCGGCCGCTCGGTCGCCGGCCTGGCCGCCGACCTGCCCGCCCTCGATGCCAAGCTCGGTGCCGCCCAGGCCATCAGCCTGGCCAAGGGCGCCACGCTCGGCAAGCGCGCGGCGAGCCAACGCGTCAGCAACGAGAACAGCCGCAAGGTGATCTATCTCGACGACGCCGACCGCGCTCACCTGGCCTACGTAGTCGATTACTTCGCCGATGCCCCCAGCGGCGGCGAGCCTAGCCGTCCGTTCGCGATCATCGACGCCCGCAGCGGCAAGGTGCTCAAGCAGTGGGAAGGCCTGAACCACGCGGAGATCGGCACCGGCCCCGGCGGCAACCAGAAGATCGGCCAGTACGAGTACGGCAGCAGCGGCCGCGGCTTCATCGACGTGACCCGCAGCGGCAGCCGCTATACCTTCAGCACGCCGAACGTAAAGACCGTGAACCTCAACCACGGCACCAGCGGCTCCACCGCTTACTCGTATACCGGCCCGCGCAACACGGTCAAGACCATCAACGGCGCCTACTCGCCGCTCAACGACGCCCATTACTTCGGCAAGGTCGTGTTCGACACTTACCAGGCCTACGTCGGCGTGTCGCCGCTGACCTTCCAGCTGAGCCTGCGCGTGCATTACAGCAACAACTACGAGAACGCGTTCTGGGACGGCCGCACGCTGACCTTCGGCGACGGCCGCACCACCTTCCATCCGCTGGTCTCGCTCGACGTGGTCGCGCACGAAGCCTCGCACGGCTTCACCGAGCAGCAGTCGGGCTTGATCTACTCCGGCCAATCCGGCGGCATCAACGAGTCCTTCTCCGATATCGCCGGTGAGGCGGCCGAGTTCTATCTGCGCGGCCGCAACGACTTCCTGGTCGGCGCCGACATCTTCAAGGCCAGCGGCCGCGCGCTGCGCTATTTCGCCAATCCGCCGCAGGACGGCCGCTCCATCGGCCATGCCCGCGATTACACCAGCGGTCTGGACGTGCATTACTCGTCGGGCGTGTTCAACAAGGCCTTCTACCTGCTGGCCAACAAGCCGAACTGGGGTACGGTCAAAGCGTTCAAGGCCTTCGCCAAGGCCAATAAGGATTACTGGACGCCGAGCACCAACTTCAACCAGGGCGGCGTCGGAGTCAGGCAGGCCGCGACCGACCTGGGCTTCAACGCCGCCGACGTGGTCGACGCATTCGCCCAGGTGGGCGTGACCGCGCAGTAAATCGTCGCCGCCGACCCCACGTCGCGACACGGGCCGGACGATCGGCACCGCCGCAACGCAAGACCGGGTTTCCCGGCGCCCTGCTGCGGCGAGCGCTCATCCGGCGCGTCGGAAACAAGACGAAGCATCGAAAACCCCGGCCATGGCCGGGGTTTTCTTTGCCGGTTCGGTCTTGAGGCGCGGTGCCGGGCAGGTTCCCGGGCCGGATCGCGGCATGCACCCCGCCTGCGCTCTTCGATCTGCGGCCGCAGGCCGGCGCCGATTTGCGGCACCGTTCCGGTTTCCGGAAAACCGCATCGCCTTATGAGCAAACATAATGATCGAATACTGCTATGGAGCTTGCAGAACCACGCGTGCAAGGATCACAGCGGGTAATGGACATAATCGATCCGGCAACGAACTGCGCATTTCGACGCCTACGCAGGTACTCATCGCGGTGCGCACTGCGCCACGATTCCCCGCCCGCGGACGACCACGGTCACATTAATCCAACGCAAATAGGCCGCATCCGCCCTACCCGGTCCGCAATACCCTGCTGCATTGCAGCAACATAAGTGAAACATTATTACGGACGTTTTCGTGAGCCCGTTCGCGGCGCGAATCGCCGTAAGTGAGGCGGCAGAACACTTTCAGAAGAAATCATTTTGCCGGTGCCCATGCACAGGTCGCATTCGGCGTGTGACTTCCGTAGCCCGGTTTGACGTCATTTTTGACCCGCCCATAGCGTCCCACCGCCGCGCCGCACGTCGGCGCGGTATCCGCACGGAGCTTGCCCACCCACTCGCCGAAACCACATCGCATCGGTGGCTGGGGCGTCGGGCTACGGGGGAACGGATGCACGAGCAATGAGCCGGCCGCGCCCGCGGCCATCATCCACACTCGTTTCGGGGGTAATACCAGTGAATCGCAACGTATCACCGACCCTGCATGCCCTGTCCATCGCCATGTCGTTCGCACTCATCTCGGGGGCAGCAGGCGCCGCTCAGCGCGTCGACCTGCACCAGAAGGACGTCGCTCAGCTCAACAAGCAGTACCAGGCCGCCGTCGCCAAGTCCGGTGCCGCCGCCAAGGCCAACGTCCGCCATGCCGAGCTGATCGCGCTGGATTCCAACTCCAGCCTGAGCGTGCTCAAGAGCAGCCAGGACGACAACGGCACCCGCAACTATCGCTACCAGCAGAGCTTCCGCGGCGTGCCGATCTTCGGCGAACACGTCGTCGTCAGCGAAGACGCCAGCGGCAACGTGCGTAGCCTGTTCGGCCGTTCGGTCGAAGGCCTCGCCGCCGAACTGCCGGCCAGCGCACCCAAGCTGAGCCAGGCCCAGGCCCTGAGCGTGGCCAAGAGCGCCGGCCTCGGCAAGCGCGTCGGCGCACTGCAGACGCGCAACGAAAGCAGCCGTCAGATGATCTACATCGACGACAACGGCCGCGCCCACATGGCCTATGTCGTCAACTACTTCGCCGATGCCGCCCAGGGCGGCGAGCCGACGCGTCCGTTCGTGATCGTCGACGCCAACAGCGGCAAGGTCCTGAAGCAGTGGGAAGGCCTGAACCACGCCCTGGTCGGCACCGGCCCCGGCGGCAACCAGAAGACGGGCCAGTACGAATACGGCACCAACTTCGGCTTCAACGACGTCACGCAGAGCGGCAGCACCTGCACGATGAACAACGCCAACGTGAAGACCGTGAACCTCAATCACGGTACCAGCGGCAGCACGGCGTACTCGTTCACCTGCCCGCGCAACACGGTGAAGGCGATCAACGGCGCGTTCTCGCCGCTGAACGACGCTCACTACTTCGGCAAGGTGGTGTTCGACATGTACAACAGCTACGTCGGCACCCCGCCGCTGACGTTCCAGCTGAGCATGCGCGTGCACTACAGCAACAGCTACGAGAACGCGTTCTGGGACGGCTCGGCCATGACCTTCGGCGACGGCCGCACCACGTTCTATCCGCTGGTGAGCCTGGACGTGTCGGCGCACGAAGTCTCGCACGGCTTCACCGAACAGCAGTCGGGCCTGGTCTACTCGGGTCAGTCCGGCGGCATCAACGAAGCCTATTCCGACATCGCCGGCGAAGCCGCCGAGTTCTTCATGAACGGCAGCAACGACTTCCTGGTCGGTGCGCAGATCTTCAAGGGCACCGGCGCGCTGCGTTACATGGCCAACCCGCCGCAGGACGGCCGTTCGATCGGTCACGCCAGCAACTACACCTCGGGCATGGACGTGCACTACTCGTCCGGCGTGTACAACAAGGCGTTCTACCTGCTCGCCACCAAGGCCGGCTGGGATACGCCGAAGGCGTTCAAGGCCTTCGCCAAGGCGAACAAGGACTACTGGACCCCGAGCACCGACTTCAACAACGGCGCTTGCGGCGTCGAGAAGGCCGCCACGGATCTGGGCTATGCCGTCGCCGACGTTTCGGCCGCGTTCCTGACCGTCGGCGTCGACTGCCCCGGCGGCCCGGGCCCGGGTCCAGGCACGACGTACACCAACGGCACCGACTACACGATCAACGACAACTCCACCGTCGACAGCCCGATCACCGTGTCCGGCCGTACCGGCAATGCCCCGACCAACGCTTCGGTGTCGGTCAACATCATCCACACCTACCGCGGCGACCTGAAGGTCGACCTGGTGGCTCCGGATGGCTCGCTGTACAACATCAGCAACCGCGCCGGCGGCAGCGCCGACAACCTCAGCGGCACCTTCACCTTCAACCTCTCCAGCGAACCGCTCAACGGTACCTGGAAGCTGCGCGTGAACGACAACGCCAATGCGGACGTCGGCCGTATCGACACCTGGAGCATCACGTTCTGATCCGGATCGCTCCGGTAACGAACACGTCCGGTTGAGGACAAGGAAAACCCCGGTTTCGGCCGGGGTTTTCTGTTCTGCGCGCTTGCCGCGGATGGCCGGCGAACGCTTGCGGGTTCAGTAGGACAGCAAGTACTTGAAGCCGCCGAAGATCATTCGCTTGCCGTCGAAAGGCAAGGCCTTCGGGTCCATCATGTCGGCCAGGCGCGGGTCGGCCATGACCTTCTTGTTGATGCGGTCGCGCTGCGCGCGCGACTTGTACACGATCCAGGAAAACACCACGACCTCGTCCGGCTTGAGTTTCACCGCTTGCGGGAACGAGGTGGATTTTCCCGGCTTGACGTCGTCGGCGACCGATTCCACGTACTGCAAGGCGCCGAATTCCATCCAGATCTTGCCGGCCTTGCTCGCGAGCCGGCGATAAGCGGCGAGGTTCTTCTTAGGTACCGCCAACACGAAACCATCGACGTAACTCATACCTCCTCCTAGCGGGGACGGTCCCCGGTTTCAGCGGCGAACCAAGTCCGATTACGACCCGGTTCCACTCGGAAGCTGCATCCGGACGCGCGCGCCAGCCCTCTGATCGTGGCTATGGCGGACCGACGGCGACGCTGCGCGGGATGCAACGATAGCCGCGCCTGCAATGACGGGCCCGCGCAGAAGTAACCCAGCCACTGGAAACGCAGCGTGATCATTGCGTGGAGCCGGGCGCTGGACCAGTGCACCGGCTTGGCAATGCCGCTGCGGCTTGCCGTGGCCCCTGGCGCGGACCGCGCGGCGATCATCGGGCGGACACGGCTGAAAACAGACGCGCCGCCTCGAAGGCGGCACGTTGCGTCATAGGCCTGCCGAGGCTCGCCCGGCGGCTCGCTGTTTATTCGGCGGCGATCGCCTCGACCTGGATGCGCAGATCCACGTTCATGCTGAAACCGTAGTCCTTGCCGGCAGACATGCCGAACTGGTCGCGCTGGAAGCTCGCGCTGGCGTCGGCGCCGCACAGCTCGCGCTTGAGCATCGGATGCGGCATGCACTTGAACTTGGCGATCTTCAGGCTCAACGGCTTGGTCACGCCGTGCAGGGTCAGCTCGCCGTCGACCCGGGTCGGCGCGCCATCCACGAAATCGACGAACTTGCCCTTGTAGGTCGCGGTCGGAAACTTCCCCGTATCGAACAGCTCCGACTTGTTGGCATGTTCGTTCATCGCATCCAGGCCGAAGTCGATGCTCTTCGTGTCGACGACGACCTCGACCGTACCGCTGCCGGCCTTCTTGTCGAGCACGACGGTGCCTTCGGACTTGTTGAACTTGCCGCGCCACACCGACACGCCCATGTGATCGGCCTCGAAACTCGGATAGGTGTGGGAGGGATCGATCTTGTAGGCGACCGGCGCCGCCTCGGCACCGCCTGCGAGGGACGAACCGGCCAACAGCGCCAACGTAGCCAGAGCCGAACGGGTGACTGTGTTCATCGCGGAAATCCGAGGCGGAAGGTGCCGGCAAACTAGCACCGCCGGTTCGCACGCCGCAACCGCGAGCGCCCGAACTGAGCGCTCGCGCTCAAACCCGTCATGCCGGCGTCATCTCTGCGTCAGCCGGCGCCTGTTCATCCCGATGCACGCGCAAAAAAACGCCGCCCGAAGGCGGCGTTTTTCCCGGACGGCTAAACCACCGACATCACGCTTCCGGCGAAGGCTCCTGCGCATCCGCGGCCGCAGCGGCTTCGATCGCACCGCCCGGCACTGCCGGCAGCTCGGTCTCGCCGCTCTCTTCGGCATCGTCCAACGATGCGTCGAGGCGTTCGATGGTCTGCAGGTTTTCGTTCTCGGCCAAGCGCATCAGGGTTACGCCCTGGGTGTTGCGGCCGACCTGCGAAATGCCGTCGGCGCGCGTGCGCACCAGGGTGCCGCCGTCGGAGATCATCAGCACTTCGTGGTGGTCGCTGAGCTGGATCGCACCGACCAGGGCGCCGTTGCGGTCCGTGGTCTTCAGCGCGATCACGCCCTGGGTGCCGCGCCCCTTGCACGGATATTCCTCGACCGCGGTGCGCTTGCCGAAACCGCGCTGGCTGGCGGTCAGGATGTCGCCGTCGCCGTCGATCACCACCATGCTGACGACGAAGGCATTGTTGCCCTCGCCCTCTTCGCCTTCGGCCAGGCGAATGCCGCGCACGCCGGTCGCGGTGCGGCCCATCGCGCGCACCGAGCTCTCGGAGAAGCGCACGGCCTTGCCGTTGCTCGCGAACAGCATCACGTCGCGCTGACCGTCGGTCAGGGCCACATCGACCAGGGCGTCGCCGTCGTCGAGGTTGATCGCGATCTTGCCGCGCGCCAGGCGGAAGGCGAACTCGCTCAGCGGGGTCTTCTTGACCGTACCGTTGCGGGTGGCGAAGAACACGAAGTGATCGTCGTCGTAGGCGCGCACCGGCAGCACCGCCTGCACCTGCTCGCCGGCTTCCAGCGCCAGCCAGTTGATGATCGGACGGCCGCGCGCATTCGGGCCGGCATCCGGCAGCTGGTGCACGGACAGCCAGAACACCCGGCCGGCGCTGGTGAAGGTCAGCAAGGTGTCGTGGGTGTTGACCAACCACAGCTTGTCGATGAAATCCTCGTCCTTGGTCGAGGCCGCATTGCGTCCCTTGCCGCCGCGCTTCTGCGCGCGATAGGCGCTGACCGGCTGGCGCTTGGCGTAGCCCGAATGCGACAGGGTCACGACCACGTCTTCCGGCGCGATCAGGTCGAGGATGTCGAGATCCTCTTCGCTGGCGCGGATTTCGCTGCGGCGCGCGTCGCCGAATTCTTCCTTGAGGTTGCGCAGTTCGGTGCGGATGACTTCCAGCAGCACGTCGGGATTCTCGAGGATCTCGATCAGGCCGCGGATGGCCTCCAGCAGTTGCCGGTATTCCTCGGTGAGCTTTTCCTGCTCCAGGCCGGTCAGGCGGTGCAGGCGCATTTCCAGGATCTGGGTGGCCTGGACTTCGGTCAGCTGATAACGGCCGTCGACCAGGCCGACATTGGCCGCCAGGTCTTCCGGACGCGAGTCTTCGGCGCCGGCGGCGCCGAGCAACGCGCCGACCAGGCCCGGCTCCCAGGTCTTCTCGAGCATGCGCTCGCGCGCTTCGTTCGGGTTCGCCGAGGTCTTGATCAGCTCGATCATCTCGTCGATGTTGGCGAGCGCGACCGTCAGGCCTTCGAGGATGTGCGCGCGCTGGCGCGCCTTGCGCAGCTCGAAGATGGTGCGGCGGGTCACCACTTCGCGGCGATGACGGATGAAGGCTTCGATGATCTGCTTGAGGTTCAGCAACTGCGGGCGGCCGTCGACCAGCGCCACCATGTTGATGCCGAACACCGACTCCATCTGCGTCTGCTGATAGAGGTTGTTGAGCACCACTTCGGCCGATTCGCCGCGCTTGACCTCGATGAAGATGCGCATGCCGTCCTTGTCGGACTCGTCGCGCAGCTCGCTGATGCCTTCGAGCCTTTTTTCCTTGACCAGCTCGGCGATCTTCTCGATCAGGCGGGCCTTGTTGACCTGATACGGGATCTCGGTGACCGCGATCGCCTCGCGGCCGGTACTCTCGTTGACCTCGATCTCGGCGCGCGCGCGCATGCGCACGCGGCCGCGACCGGTGCGGTAGGCGTTGATGATGCCGGCGGTGCCGTTGATGATGCCCGCGGTCGGGAAATCCGGCCCCGGGATGTATTCCATCAGCGCATCGACGTCCAGCTCCGGATCGTTGATCAGGGCGATGGTCGCCTCGATCACTTCCGACAGGTTGTGCGGCGGGATGTTGGTCGCCATGCCCACGGCGATACCGGCCGAGCCGTTGATGAGCAGGTTCGGCACCCGGGTCGGCATGACCGTGGGTTCGAGCTCTTTCTCGTCGTAGTTGGGCTGGAAATCGACGGTTTCCTTGTCGATGTCGGCCATCAGCTCGTGGGTGAGCTTGGCCATGCGCGACTCGGTGTAACGCATCGCCGCGGCGGAGTCGCCGTCGACCGAACCGAAGTTGCCCTGGCCGTCGACCAGCATGTAGCGCAGCGAGAACGGCTGGGCCATGCGCACCAGCGTGTCGTAGACCGACTGATCGCCGTGCGGGTGGTACTTACCGATCACGTCACCGACGATACGCGCCGACTTGAAATGCGGCTTGTTGCTGTGAGCGCCCAGTTCGCTCATGGCGTAGAGGACGCGGCGGTGCACAGGCTTGAGGCCGTCTCGAACGTCGGGAAGCGCGCGCCCGACGATCACGCTCATGGCGTAATCGAGATAGCTGCGGCGCATCTCGTCTTCGAGATTGACCTGGATGATTTCCTTGGCGAGTTCGGCCATCAGGGTTCCGTTGCGTGCGGTGATTCGGACGCCCCGGACGAACGGCACCGGCATTCCAGTCGGAATGCCGCCAACAGGGTCCCAGCGGGCCTGTCCTGCAGCTCGCTCGGGGCGGCGTAAAAGTGACTTGAAATCATACCACGAAACGCGGTTTCACAGGGGCCTGATTCCCACGCAGAAACAATCACTTGGATGTGATTTTCAGCTGCGCTGCAGCATCCGTCGCGGGGTTCTCGCTATACGCTAGGCCAAGGCGGTTTGCCGGCGGCCGCAAAGGCACGCGCGCAAGCCGCGAAACGGGTCTGCGAGGCAGCCGGCGAACCCGGCCCGCGCCAGCTCGGAAAGACGGCCAACTCGGAAAGACGGCCGGCACGGCGGTCGATGCCAGCGGGAGTCGACCAAGCTCGCGCCGAAGCCAGGCCAGCGCCCTGGACGGCCGCCAGCAAGCGCTGTGCACGCGCACCGCGCAGCGGCCCTGCCCGGCTCGCGGACGGCCCGCAGAAGCCGGGACCGGCCGCCGAAGCGCCGGCTCAGCCGCCGAACGCCGCCCGCATTGCTGCCTCGTCGGGGCGTTCGATCACGCCGCGCTCGGTGACGATGGCGTCGATCAGCTCGTGCGGGGTCACATCGAACACCGGGTTCCAGGCGCCCACCCGCTCGGCCGCGGTGCGCGTACCGCCGACCGCGAACAGCTCGCCCGGGTCGCGTTCTTCGATTTCGATCGCATCGCCCGACAAGGTGTCCATGTCGACCGTCGACGACGGCGCGGCGACCATGAAGCGCACGCCGTGATGGCGCGCGGCGATGGCCAGCTGGTAGGTGCCGATCTTGTTGGCGGTGTCGCCGTTGGCGCAGATGCGGTCGGCGCCGACGATGACCCAGCGCACCTTGCCGGTCTTCATCAAGTGCGAGGCCGCCGAGTCGGCGATCAGGGTCGGCGCGATGCCGTCCTGTTCGAGCTCCCACACCGTCAAGCGCGCGCCCTGCAGCCAGGGCCGGGTCTCGCCGGCGAACACCGCATCGATGCGGCCCTGGGCGACGCCGGCGCGGATGACGCCGAGCGCGGTGCCGAAGCCGGCGGTCGCGAGCGAGCCGGTGTTGCAATGGGTCAGCACGCCGCTGCCGGGCTCGATCAGGGCCGCGCCGAGCGCGCCCATGCGCCGGTTCGCGGCCAGGTCCTCATCGGCGATCGCCTGTGCCTCGCGCGTCAGGACCTCGCGCCAATCGCCGCCGGCGCCGGCCAACACCCGGCGCATCCGCGCCAGGGCCCAAGCCAGGTTGACCGCGGTCGGGCGCGCCGCATTGAGGCGCTGCAGGGCCGGCTCGATCGCCGCCAAGGCTTCGACGCCGCTACCGGCCTGGACCTCGCGCGCGGCCAGGACCACGCCCCAGGCCGCGGCGATGCCGATCGCCGGGGCGCCTCGCACGGTCAGGGCATGGATCGCCGCGGCGACTGCGTCGCTGTCGTCGCAGCGCACGTATTCCACGGCGAAAGGCAGCTTGCGCTGGTCGAGCAGTTCGAGGGCGTCTCCGGTCCAACGGATCGGGCGGATGCGGTCGTAGCGGTCGAAATCGATGGCGTCGTTCATGCGCGCAGTTTAACGGATGCGCGTGTCGGCCCCGAAACGGCGCGGAGGCGGGCGCCGAAACGACGACGCCCCCGGCTTTGCGGCCGGGGGCGTCGTTGCATGCGGACGATGCAGGTATCGCGATCAGTTGACCCGGAACACGCCACGGCAGCCGCCGGCGACCCACACGCCGTTGCGGTCCCAACCCCAGGTCTGGCCTTCGATGCACGGCGAACCGGAGTTCTGCTTGATCAGGCGCGCGTCGCGGCGAATCGACATGTTGCAGCGGTTCTGGCGATTGTTGCGCGACTCGCAGCTGACTTCCTGGCCGCCACCGCCCCAACCGCCACCGCCGCCATTCCAGCCGCCGCCACCGCCATTCCAGCCACCGCCACCGCCGCGCGAGGCGACGAATTCGGCGCGGCAACCATCGCTCACCCAGACCTCACCGGGGCGCGAGCCCCAGCTGCGGCCCTCGATGCACGGCGAGCTCGAAATCTGGCGTTGCAGACGTGCGCGATTGCCGTCGATGCGGCAGGTGCGCGGGCGGTTGTCGTTGGAATCGCAGCGCACGACTTCGCCGCTGCCGCCGCCACCGCCGTTCCAGCCGCCGCCGCCGTCATTCCAACCGCCGCCGCGGCCCAGGGTGAACTCGGCGCGGCAGCCTTCGCGGACCCAGATGCCCGAGCGATCGTAACCCCAACTGCGTCCCTGGCTGCACGAAGACTTGGACAACTGTCGGCTGAGCTGCACGCCGCCTCGGGTATCGGCGTCGCAACGACGCTCGCGGTTGTCGTTGGATTCGCAACGGATCACGTTGTTGTAGCCGTAATCGTCGTATTGCGGCACGGCCTGTGCGGCGCCGGCGGCCATGCCGAGGCCGACCATCAAACTCAAACCGGAAAGAATGCGTGCGGACATGTTCATGCTCCTTGTCAATGTGCCAAGGACTCTATCTGAACCCGCTTAACGCCAGCTCAAGATTTTCGCCCTTCGTGGCGGAGAGCCAAAAACGTTCATGAGTCGCTTAGTTTGCGCCGTTGTTGCAGTGCAGCGTCGCACCTCGATCGGCAAACTGCGGGCCGTCGCACGCCTGCGGATCATCCGCCGTTGCGGCGATAGTCGAGCTCGAAGTCGGCACGGCAGCCATCCTCGACCCAGACCCCGTGCGCGTCGTAGCCCCAACTGCGCCCTTCGATGCATTCGGTCTTGGACAACTGCTTGACCATGCGCACGCCCAGGCCGGTTTCGCCATCGCAACGGCGGGCGCGCCGGTCCTGCGATTCGCAACGCAGCAAAGGTTTGCGCGCCTGCGCGGCCGGTTCCTCGACACCGAGCAGACGGAATTCGGCGCGGCAACCGCCCGACACCCAGACGCCCTGCTTGTCGGCGCCCCAGCTTTGGTTGCGCAAGCAAGGTTGTTTGGAGAGTTGCTGGGCCAGCACCACGCCCTCGCCGATCTTGGCCGGGCAATGGTTCCAACGGCCACCGCGCGACTCGCATTTGATCACCCGCGCACCGGTGGTGCTGTCGCGGCCGCTGCCGCCCTTGCCGAGCACGAAATCCGCCGCACAGCCCTGCGACACCCACACACCGCCGCGGTCGGCGCCCCAGCTCGTGCCCTCGACGCAAGGCTTGCCGGAGGTGCGATGGACCAGGCGCACGCCTTCGCGGGTGTCGGCCGGACAGCGCACGACTTCCTCGCCGCTGGAAGCGCAGCGCAACAGGCGCCCACCGTACAGGCGCTCGCCCACCGGCTCTGCGCGAGCCTGCGTGCACGCCAAACCGGCGAAGGCCAGCCATTGGATCGCGATCATCACACCACGCATGCACGTCCCCCCGCACCCGACCCGATCACTCTAACCGCGATCGATGAAACTGCAATCAAAACGCGGCAGTTACCGTTCGCTGCCGCATGCGGGGTTCATCGCGGTCACGCGCGCGTGAAATCGAAGCTCAGCACATCGGCGATGCGGCCCGTGCCGAGCATCGCCATAAGCAGGCGGTCGACGCCGAGGGCGACGCCGGCGCAGGCCGGGAAACCGCTGCCGAGCGCGGCCAGCAAGGCCTCGTCGCGCGGCGGCGCCGGCACGCCGCGCTCGGCGCGCAGCGCGCGGTCGCGATCGAAACGAGCGCCCTGTTCGGCCGAATCGGCAAGCTCGTGGTAGCCGTTGGCCAGTTCCAGGGGGCCGAGATAAAGCTCGAAGCGTTCGGCCACCGGCCAACCGTCGCCGTCGTCGCGCAAGCGCGCCAAGGCACATTGCGAGGCCGGGTAATCGTGCACGGCCAGCAGGCCGTCGGCGGCGAAGGTCGGCTGCAGGCGATGGGTCATCAACAGGTCGAGCCAATCGTCGCGGTTCAAGCCCTCGGGATCGATGACCACCTCGCCGAGCGCTGCGCGCAGGACCTCGTCGCCGGCGGTGAAAGGATCGAGGCCGAGGCGCTGGCGGTACAACTCGCGATAGGTGATCGAGCGCAGACCGGCGTCGCGCCCGACCAGGCCCAGGGCCGTGCGCACCAGGGCTGCGGTTTCGTCGATCAGGCGGCGATGATCCCAGCCGAGCCGATACCACTCGAGCATGCTGAACTCGGGGTTGTGGCGGCCGCCGGCCTCGCCGTCGCGGAACACCCGGCCGAGTTCGTAGCAATCGCCGAAGCCGGCCGCGAGCAGACGCTTGAGCGGAAACTCCGGCGAAGTGCGCAGCCAGCGCGTGCGCGGCGCACCGTCGGTGCGGCCGCTGAACTGCAACGAGAACGAGGCGATGTTCGGATCGGTGTTGCCGGCGACCGACAACACCGGGGTTTCGACCTCGACGACCTCGCGGTCGGCGAAGAAGGCGCGGATCGTCGCATTGAGCCGCGCGCGCAGGCGCAGCGACTCGAACGAGGCCGACGGTTGCCAGTCTTGATCCGGGCTCATTCGTGCTCGGCCGGCTCGTGCTCGGCCAGGAATGCCAGCAACTTGGCTTCGTCCCAGATCTCGACGCCGAGTTCCTGCGCCTTGTCGAGCTTGGAACCGGCGGCTTCGCCAGCGACGACGAAGTTGGTCTTCTTCGACACGCTGCCGGCCACTTTGGCGCCGAGGGCTTCCAGACGCAGCTTGGCCTCGTCGCGGGTCAGCGCGGTCAGGCTGCCGGTCAACACTGCGGTCTGGCCGTCGAGCGGGCCGCTCGCGGTGGCCGAGGCGGCCGGCGTCAGCGCATCCAGTCGCTCCAGCGCCTCGCCGACGCGGGTCAGCAAGCGCGCGTTCTCGTCCACGTTCAACCACGTCGTCAGCGCCTGCGCACTGTCGGCCGGCAAGCCGGCGGTGATGTAGGCGTGCTCCGGCGCACCGCGCAGCTTCTCGGCGCTGCCGAACGCGGCCGCGAGCTGATCGGCGCGGATGCGCGTGACCTTGGGAATTTCCATGTCGACCAGCAAGGTCGCCAGGTTCAGGCTTTCGCGCAGTTTCGGCGACGGCGCGTGGGTGTCGCCGATCTTGACCTTGCGTTCGAGCAGGGCATCGATGACCTGCTGATTACCGGGCTGATCGAAGAAATGGCCGAGCGAACGCGCGACTTCGCCGCCGACGTCGGGCACGCGCTTGAACAACGGCCACGGCAGATGCCGGATCAATGCCAGATCGCCGAACCACACCGACAAGGCCTTGGCCGTGCTCTCGCCCACGTGCTGGATGCCGAGCGCGAACAAAAAGCGTTCGAGCGTGGTGTTGCGGCTGTGGTCGATCGCTTCGATGAGGTTGTCGGCCCACTTGGTCGCGACCTTGCCGGCCTTTACGGTCTCGGGCGTGGTGCCGTCGCGTTCCTCGGCGCGGCGCTTCATCTGCAGCAGATCGTCGAGTTCGAGTTTGTAGAGGTCGGCGACCGATTGCAGATAGCCCAGGTCGGACAGATCCTCGATGTAGCGATCGCCGAGGCCTTCGATGTCCATCGCCCGGCGCGAGGCGAAATGGCGGATCGCCTCCTTGCGCTGCGCGGCGCAGGTCAGCTCGCCGGAGCAGCGCCACACCACGCCGTCCTCTTCGCGCACGATCTCCGAACCGCACACCGGGCATTCGCCCGGCATCTGCCATTGCGGCGCGTTCGGGTCGCGATATTCCGGCACCACCCGCACGATTTCCGGGATCACGTCGCCGGCGCGGCGCACGATCACCGTGTCGCCTATGCGCACGTCGAGGCGCGCGATCTGGTCGGCGTTGTGCAAGGTCGCGTTGGTCACGACCACACCGGCGACCTGCACCGGCTTGAGGCGCGCGACCGGCGTCGCCGCGCCGGTGCGGCCGATCTGGATGTCGATGCCTTCGAGCACCGTCGATTGTTCCTGCGCCGGGAACTTGTGCGCGATCGCCCACCGCGGCGCGCGCGAGACGAAGCCCATCTCGCGCTGGCCGGCGTAGTCGTCGAGCTTGTAGACCACGCCGTCGATGTCGAACGGCAGCGTGTCGCGCTTGGCGCCCATCTGCCGGTAATAACCGAGCAGGCCGTCGGTGCCGGCGACGACGCCGCTCTCGGTGCTGACCGGGAAGCCCCAGTCGCGCAATTGCTTCAAGGTCGCCGAATGGGTCGGCGGCAGTTCGTAGCCTTCGACCAGACCGACCGCATACGCATAGAACGCCAGCGGCCGCTGCTTGGTGATGCGCGGGTCGAGCTGGCGCAGCGAACCGGCGGCGCCGTTGCGCGGATTGGCCAGGACCTTGCCGCCTTCGCTGAGGGCCTTCTCGTTATAGGCCTTGAAGGCGGCCAGGGGCATGTAGATTTCGCCGCGGACTTCCAGCACCGGCGGCCAGTGCTCGCCGCGCAGGCGCATCGGGATGGCGTTGATCGTGCGCAGGTTCTGGGTGACGTCCTCGCCGGTGGCGCCGTCGCCGCGGGTCGCGCCCTGGACGAAACGGCCGCCCTCGTAGCGCAGGCTGATCGCCAGGCCGTCCAGCTTGGGTTCCACCGAGAAGGCCGGCGCGCTGCGGTCCAGGCGCTCCTCGATGCGGCGGACGAAATCGGCCACTTCCTCGTCGGCGAAGGCATTGCCCAGCGAGAGCATGGGCACCGCGTGACGAACCTCGTCGAAGGCCCCCGAGGGCGCCGTGCCGACACGCTGGGTGGGCGAATCGGGCGTGGCGAGGTCCGGATGCGCGGCTTCGAGCGCTTCCAGCTCGCGCAGCAGACGGTCGTAGTCGGCGTCGGCCAGGGTCGGGTCGTCGAGCACGTAATAACGATAGTTGGCGTCTTCGAGCTGGCGGCGCAGCTCGCTGGCGCGCTTCGCGGCCTGGGCGGCGTCTTTCTTGGATTCGGTCGTCACGGGCGTGGGTCCTGGCGCTGCCGATGCGGCGGGGCGGATGGCATTTTGAACGGGATTCGCGCGATTGTGGACGGTTGGCGTCGCGCAGGGCGCGATGACCGGCGGAATCGGGGTGATTGATGCCGAGAGCAGAAGCAAATCCCCCCTAGTCCCCCTTTTCAAAGGGGGGACTTCTTCGGTGGATTGGGTGCGAGCTGGGGGATTCGATCTTCGGCTGTCGCCGGACTGAGCGCCGAGCACTGCGAGCGATTACGGCAAGGACGCCGCGCCGATCCAGGAGCAGCCTTCGGCACGCGAACTAACAGTGCGGATGCAAGTGCGGATGCGGATGCGGATGCGGATGCGGGCAAGATTTTGCCGTTGCCGTTGCCGTTGCCGTTGCGGCTGATGTTGCTGTGCGCGGCTTCGCACTAGCGAAGGCCCTAGAAGACCCGGAGGGCGGCCCGCATGGATGCGGGCCGTTTTTCATCGGGACAGGGATGTCCCGTATGAAAAATCCCCGCGGAGGCAACGCTCGTGCGGGCCTGTGATTCAAAGAAAAGCATTTTTCTTTGGTTACCTTTCTTTTGTTGCTTATGACAAAAGAAAGTAACCCGCCACTTTAGTGGCGGAAGCTCTTGGCGTTTGATCTTGATCTTGATTCAGAGATACGCAGCAAGACTGTCGCAGCGCGATCGCGGCTCGCGCCGCTCCTACCCTGCGACTGCACGCCGCTTTCGATGAACAACATCGGCGTTGATATTTCTGCGCGTCCCGTGGTCGCGGCTCATGACCGTAGGAAATCCCTGTTGGGACGCCGCTCCTACAGGAAAGCTGAGGTCGAACCCTGCAACACCGCAGCGGCGCGAATAGCGCCGCTATCGGTTCACCAACGCGTCGGCTTGCTCAACGGCGGCGCTTCGCGCTGGCGATCGTAGGCACGCAGTTCGTCGCGCAAATGAGCGATGCGCTGGCGGCCGAGGGCATTGCGCTGCTCGTCCAGCACCACCGCATCCAGCAACTCGGCCATGCGCTGCGCCGTCGGCAGCATGGTCTCCCAGGCGTCGAGCGCCGGGATCGGCGCCGGCAGGGTCAGGAAGAACGCCACCGCCGGGGTCTCCAGCGACTGGATCGTCGCCATGTCGAAACTGCCGGGCTTCATGATATTGGCGACGCTGAACACCGGACCGCGCTCGGGGTGGCCTTCGACCAAGCGGTGGAACACGCCCATGTGGCCATAGACCAGGCCGGCCTTTTCGGCAGCGACCACGATGTCGGGACCGTGCAGCTTCTGCCCGGCGCGCGCGGCCAGGTACAAGGTCACGATCTTGTCGAACTCTTCGCTGACGCGACGACCGAGATCGCTGTTGGCGGCATTGGCGCCGCCTTCCAGGGTGCGGTCGAACAGTTCCAGCTCGGCCTGCGTGGTGGCCTCGCCCGGCACGGTCGAGGATTCGCCGAGCTCGTTTTCGATCTGCTCGCCCAACGAGGGCTCCTGGCGGGTACCCGGCTTGCGTTCGCCGGCACGCGGCGTTTCCTCACGGGCGACGCGCTTGCCCTGCCCCGGCTTGCGCGGGCGGCCGAAGAACACGATCGCGCCGATCAGGATCAGACCGGCGATGAGGATGCCGATCCGCAGCAGTGTCACGTCGGACATCGGTTGCTCCTTTTGATACAGGGATTCGGGATTGGAGATTCGGGATTCGTCAAAGCGGCTACGCCGGCTCTCGATTCCCTGCCCTGTCCCGACTCCCGAACTTAATCACGAATACGACGCAGGCTTTGGCTGTCGCCCGTCCTGCGTCCCGAATCATTCATCCCGACCGCGCGACTTACGCCGCACCGGCCAGACGCGTCGCCTCGGCCAGGTCGACCGAGACTAGACGGCTGACGCCGGGCTCGCGCATGGTCACGCCGGAGAGTTGTTGCGCGGCTTCCATCGTCGCCTTGTTGTGGCTCACGAACAGGAACTGTACCTGTTCGCTCATCTCGCTGACCATCGCGGTGAAGCGGCCGACGTTGGCTTCGTCGAGCGGCGCATCGACTTCGTCGAGCAGACAGAACGGCGCCGGGTTCAAACGGAAGATCGCGAATACCAGCGCGACCGCGGTCATCGCCTTCTCGCCGCCGGACAGCAGCGAGATGTTCGATACGCGCTTGCCGGGCGGGCGCGCCATGATCGCCACGCCGGTGTCGAGCAGGTCTTCGCCGGTCAGTTCCAGGTAGGCGTGACCGCCGCCGAACAGGCGCGGATACAGTTCCTGCACGCCGGAATTGACGCGGTCGAAGGTGTCCTTGAAGCGGCCGCGGGTCTCGCGGTCGATCTTGCGGATCGCATCTTCCAGGGTTTCCAGCGCGGTGTTGAGGTCGGTGAACTGGGCGTCGAGGTAGTCCTTGCGCTGCGCCGCCTCGGCGTGTTCGGCGATCGCGGCCAGGTTGACCGGTTCCAGGCGCCGCAGCTTGCCGTCGAGTTCGGCGACCGTGCGCTCCCAGACCTGCGGTTCGGCGTTTTCGTCGAGCGCATTGACCACGTCTTCGAGCACGGCCCCGGCCTCGGCGATGGCCGTGGTCAGGGTTTCGGCCTTGAGCACCAACGCCTGCTGTTCGAGGCGGCGCTGGCCGATGGCTTCGCGCTGTTGCAGGGCCTGCTCGTCGCGTTGCTGGCGGGTCTGCTCGAACTTGCGCAGGTCGTTGTCGATGCCGTCGAGCGCGGTGCGCGCGGCGGTCAGGTCGTGTTCGGCGACGACGCGCTGTTCCAGCGCGACCTGGCGCTGTTGCTCCAGCGCCAGCACCGGCTGGTCGCCGTCGGCAAGCTGCGCCGACAGTTCGCCCAGCCGCGAGTCGAGCTGGCCGCGCTGGCCGCCCATGCGCTCCAGCGCCTGGCTCAAGCCGGCGATCTGGGCGCGCTGGGTTTCCAGGGTCAGGCTTAATGCATGCGCGGCGTCGCGCGATTCGCGCGCGGCGTTGCGGGCGGCGTCGCGCGCTTCGAACAAGCGGCGTCGCTCGGATTCGAGCTCCAGGCGGGTGTCTTCCAGTTCGCCCATGCGCTCGATCGCCGTTTCCTGGCGGGTGCGCGCTTCGCGCGCCTGCTCGCCGCCGGCGTCGATCAGGATCAGCAACTGTTCGAGTTCGGCATCGATCTTCTCGATGCGGTTGCGCGCCGAATCCAGGCGGCCCTGATGGCTCTGCAACTGGCCGGCGAGTTCGGACACGCCACGGTGGGCCATGTACAGGGCGCGCTGGGCGTCCTCGCGCTGTTGCTCGGACGCCAGCAGGCGGTCGCGCAACTGGATCTGGGTCTGTTCGAGTTCGCGCTCGCGGCTCTGCAGGGTCTCGATCTCGGCGCGCAGGCTCTGGATCTCGCGCTCGCGCAGCAGCGCGCCCTGCTTGGCCGCGCCGGAGCGCAGCACCCGCACCCAGCCGGCGCCGAGGCGCTCGCCGTTGCGGGTGATGACGGTTTCTTCCGCGCCCAGCGACGGCTGCAGCGCGCGCGCCGCGGCCAGGTCGTCGGCGCCGTGCAGGCGCGACAGCAGGCGGCGGATCGCCGCCGGGCCCTGCACCTTCGAGGCCAGCGAGGTCGGCGCGTAAACGCTGTCGTCGCGCGCGGGCGAGACCAGGGTCAGGCGGCCTTCGCCGAGTTCGCCGATCGCATCGACCAGCGCTTCCGGCGATTCGACCAGCACGCCCTCGATCAATTGGCCGAGCGCGCTTTCGACCGCGTTTTCCCAGCCCGCCTCGACGGTCAGGGTTTCGCCGACGCGTTGCGCCGAATCCAGCCCGCGCGCCTGCAGCCAGGTCAGCGCGGCGCCCTGCTCCAGGCCGAGCGCGGCCTGCTGCAGGGTTTCCAGCGAAGACAGACGGCCGCGCGAGGTCTGCGCCTGCTTGCGCACCTCGGCCAGTTGGTTCTGGGTCGAACGTTGTTGCTCCTGCAGGTCCGAGACCGTGCCCTTACGGGTCTCCAACTCGTCGGTCAGGCTTTCCAGCGATTCCTTCTGCAGGTCGTGCTGGCTCTGCAATTGCTCGAAAGCCTCGGCGAGCGCGGCGACGTCCAGGCCGGTGCGTTCTGCAGTCATCGCCTCGCGGCGGCGATCGGCTTCCAGGGTCTGGCGGTCCAGGCCTTCCAGGCGGGTGCGCTCGACGTCGGCGGCGCGCGCGGCTTCGGATTGTTCGCGGCTGTGCGCGTCCCAACGCTGCTGCCAGTCGTTGAGCTTGGTTTCGGCATCGCGCAGCGCGTCCTGACGCGCCTCGTCGTCCTCGCGCATCGCCTCGATGCGCGGCTCGGCATCGGCGACCGCCGCCAGCAGCACGTCCAGGCGCGATTGATCGCTGCCGATGTGCTCGCCGATCTCGGCCAGGGCGGCCATCGCTTCGTCGCGCGCCTTGTGCAGGCGTCCGGACATTTCGCGCTGATGCTGGATCTGTTGTTCGACCCGGGCCAGCACGCCGCCGACCTCGTAGCTCGCGGCCTGCGCCTTGTTGAGCGCTTCGGCGGCTTCTTCGCGGCGCACGCGCCCGGTCTCGAGCTCGCGCTCGGCCTCGCGCTGCTCGGCGATCAATTGCTGCAATCGGGTTTCCTGCTGCGACAGGCGCTCGCGCTGGCTCTGCAGTTTCTGGTCCAGGGCGCGGTATTCCAGCGCCTTCCACTCCACGTCCTTGACCTTGCGCTCGGCCTGGATCGCCTGGTACTGCTCGGCCTGGCGGGCCTGGCGGCGCAGGTGTTCGAGCTGCTTGCCGACTTCCTCGCGCAGATCGTTGAGGCGGTCGAGGTTCTCGCGGGTGTGGCGGATACGGGTTTCGGTTTCCTTGCGCCGTTCCTTGTACTTGGAAATGCCGGCGGCTTCTTCGAGATAAACGCGCAGGTCCTCGGGCTTGGCCTCGATGATCTGGCTGATCATGCCCTGCTCGATGATCGAGTAGCTGCGCGGCCCCAGGCCAGTGCCGAGGAACAGGTCGGTGATGTCGCGACGGCGGCATTTGCCGCCGTTGAGGTAGTACTGGCTGGTGCCGTCGCGGCTGACCGTGCGCTTGACCGAGATCTCGTTAAACGCGGCGAATTCGCCGGTGATGGTGTGGTCGGAGTTGTCGAAGATCAGCTCGACCATGGCCTGCGAGACCGGCTTGCGCGCGGAAGAGCCGGCGAAGATCACGTCGGTCAGCGAGTCGCCGCGCAGGCGGCTGGCCGAGCTTTCGCCCATGACCCAACGCACCGCGTCGATGATGTTCGACTTGCCGCAGCCGTTCGGCCCCACCACACCGGTCATGTTGGTGGGCAGATGCAGCGTGGTCGGATCGACGAAGGACTTGAAACCGGACAGCTTGATCGTGGACAGACGCATGCGCGGGTGTGGTCCCTGGCGCGCCGGGCGGCGCCGCCGTGAAAACGTGAAAATGGATGAGACAACATACCCAAGTTATTGAATCACTTGGAAGAGATACCGCTTTGGACGGCGCTCCCTCGCGAGTATAGCGGGCCAGCGCGAGGCTCGCCGCGAACGGCTTCAGCGCTGCCTCAGGCGGCCGTGGCGCCGACCTGCCGGCGGCCTGTGCCGAACCGCGCCGATTTGCCCGCCGCCGCGCCGGACGGGCTCCGTCCCGCCACGCGTTCATGGTAAACATGGCCGATTCGGCGAATCGACCGCATTCGCCCGCCGCCATGACAGGGAGTGACACGGCATCGCATGAGCTCTCGCAGCAGCCGTCCGAGCGACCCCAATCCGGCCCGCAAGGCCGGCGAACACCTGACCATGGCCGATCTGGCCGAACTGGCGGGCGTTTCCGCGATCACCGTCTCGCGCGCCCTGCGCGACAGTCCCCTGGTCAATCCCGAGACCCGGGCCAAGATCAAGGAACTGGCCGAGCAACAGGGCTATCAGTTCAACATCAGCGCGCGCAATCTGCGCCTGCGCCGCAGCATGACCGTGGCGGTGGTGGTCGAGATGAAGCCGACCGTCGAGCGGCAGATGTCCGGGCCTTACCCGCTGGACTTGCTCGGCGGCATCAGCCAGGAGCTGACCTCAGCCGGCTACAGCGTGCTGTTGACCTCGCTGCAGGGCGGCGCCCTGCCGAGCGTGCAGGCCGCCGACGGGGTGATCCTGCTCGGCCAGGGCGCGCACGAAGACGCCATGCACGAGGTGCAGCGCTGGGGCCGGCCGATGGTGGTCTGGGGCGCGGTCAGCCGCCACGAGACCCAGGTCGTGGTCGGCAGCGACAACCACCGCGGCGGCAAGCTCGCCGCCGAGCGCTTCCTGGCCCTGGGCCGGCGCCGGCCGGTGTTCCTCGGCGACAGCGCCCACGGCGAATTCGCCGAGCGCCTGGACGGTTTCGTCGAGGCTCTGGCCGAGCACGGCATCGTGCCGCTGACCCCGAACGTGGCCAACTTCACCGTCAGCGCCGGCGCCCAGGCGGTGCACCAATTGCTCGACGAGCACCCGCAGTTCGACGCCCTGTTCGCGGCCAGCGACCTGCTGGCGATCGGCGCGATCCGCGCCCTGATCGAGCGCGGCCGGCGGGTGCCGGAGGACGTCTCGGTGATCGGCTACGACGACACCCCGCTCGGCGCGACCTATCTGCCGCCGCTGACCTCGATCCATCAGAACTTCGTCGACGCCGGCGTGTCGCTGGCGCGCAAGATCCTGGCGATGATCGAAGGCCGCCCTGCGCAGTCGGAAATCCTGCCGACCCACCTGGTGGCGCGCGTCACCTGAGCGTTTCGGCCCGATGCGCAGCGCGATGCTGCATCGCAACGCGAACTTCGTCGCAAGGGGGCAAAGCCGGGCGGATTTTCCCGCACCGCAACAATCGCTTAAACCGCTGATTCACATCGTTTAAGCCTTGCCAGGAACGCGACTACCGGCCTTGGAAAACAAGCACTGAGGCACACTATTGAAGTCGATTGTTATCGATAACTTGACATCGATAACAACGCCTCTCTACGGTCCGCGGCAACGACGCACTCAGGTCCCGCCGCGTGATCCAGCCCCAAGCCGCACCGCACCTCCCCCCTGCTTCCTCCGAGGCCGATGCCTGGCGCCTGCGCCAGGACCGCTTCGACCCGTCCCGGCGCCGCCGCGACGAAACCCTGTTCGCCCTCGCCAACGGCTCGCTCGGCGTGCGCGGCGGCTTCGAGGAAGCCGACGGCGGCAGCGACGGCAGCTTCCTGGCCTCGGTCTACGAAAAGCACCCGATCCACTACCACGAACGATTCCCGGGCTTCGCCCGCAGCACCGACACCCGCCTGCCGGTTGCCGACGGCCAGCGCATCGCGGTCTGGCTGGGCGACCAACGCCTGGATATCGATGCCGCGCAGTGGCTGGGGTTCGAACGCGAACTCGACCTGCGCAGCGGCCGCCTCAGCCGTCGCCTGCGTCTGCGCACCGCCCAGGGCCAAACCCTGGAGATCCACGCCGAACGCGTGCTGCCCTTCGACAGCGCGAGCTCGGGCGTCGACCTGCTGGCGATCCGTTACCGGGTCGAATCGATCGATTACAGCGGCCCGCTGAGCCTGGCCTCGGCGATCGAATGCGGCCACCAGGCCGCCGAACAGGGCGACGACCCGCGCATCGGCGTGGCGGTGTCGGAAGGGCTGCGGCTGTTGGCGGCGCAGGCCGACGAACACGGCGCCCACGTCCTGCAATCGACCCGCCACAGCAGTGTGCGCGTGGTCTGCGCGCAGGCCCATCGCCTAGACCACGGCCTGGGTTTCGGCGCGGCCGAACGCGCCGACGAACACGTGCTGCAACGCTACGACGGCGCGCTGCAGCCCGGCGCTTCGCTGACGCTGGAAAAATTCGTCGCCTACGCCAGCGGCAGCGAAGACAGCGAATTGGCCGAACGCGCGACGCAGGCGGCCGCACGCGCCGTCGCCACCGGGTTCGATGCCCTGGCCGCGCAACAGGCCGCTGCCCTGGCCGAATTCTGGGACGGCGCCGAACTATTCATCGATGGCGATGCGTCCGCCGAACAGGCGCTGCGCTTCAACCTGTTCCACCTGCTGCAATCGGCCGGCCGCGACGGCGTCAGCGGCACCGCCGCCAAGGGCCTCACTGGCGAAGGCTACGAAGGCCATTATTTCTGGGACACCGAAGCCTTCATGTTGCCGGTCATGGTGTACACCGCACCGGAGGTCGCCCGCGCCATGCTGCATGCGCGTTACCTCGCGCTGGAGCCGGCGCGCCGGCACGCACGCGAGATGAACCATCCGCGCGGCGCGCTGTTCCCGTGGCGCACGATCACTGGCGGCGAATGTTCGGCGCACTATCCCTCGGGTTCGGCGGCGTATCACATCAACGCCGCGGTCGCCTACGCGATCGGGCTGTATGTCGACGCCACCGGCGATGTCGATTTCCTGCTCGAAAGCGGCGCCGAGATCCTGTTCGAGACCGCGCGCATCTGGCCGCAGATCGGCCATTTCAACCCGCGCCGCGGCGGCGCGTTCTGCATCCACGAAGTCACCGGCCCGGACGAATACACCGCCCTGGTCGACAACAACTTCTACACCAACCGCATGGCCCAGCAGCACCTGCTGCGCGCAGTGCAGGTGTGGCAGCAGTTGCACCGCGAGCGCCCGCAACAAGTCGCGGAGCTGGCGGCGCGGCTGGGCCTGGACGCGCACGAAGTCGATACCTGGCGCCGCGCCGGCGAGGCCATGTTCCTGCATTACGACGAGGCCCTCGGCATCTACGCCCAGGACGACACCTTCCTCGACAAGCCGCGCTGGCCGTTCCCCAAGCACGAGGGCGAGCATCGCCCCTTGTTGCTCGACTTCCATCCGCTCACCCTCTACCGCCACCAGGTCTGCAAGCAGGCCGACGTGATCATGGCCCTGGTCCTGGCCGGCGACGGCATTCCCGCCGAGGTCAAGCGCCGCAGCTTCGACTACTACGAAGCGGTGACCACCCACGACTCGACCCTGTCGGCCTCGGTGTTCGGCATCCTCGCCAGCGAAGTCGGCCATGCCGGACAAGCGGCGAAGTATTTCGCCGAAAACCTGCGCGTCGATCTCGACGACCTGCACGGCAATACCGACCACGGCGTGCACATGGCGGCCTTGGCCGGCACCTGGCTCGGCCTGGTCTCCGGCTTCGCCGGCCTGCGCGCGGTCGACGGTGCGCTGCATTTCGCCCCGACCCTGCCGGCCGGCTGGAACGGCTACGGCTTCGGCCTGCGCTGGCAAGGCCGGCGCCTGCGCCTGCGGGTGAGCCGCGACGGCGTCGAATACCGCTTGCTCGAAGGCGCGCCGCTGACGATCGAACACGAAGGCCGCGGCATCGAACTGAATCTCGGTGCGAGCCTGCGGGCGCCGCTGGCGGCCCCCGGCGGCCCCGCCCCGCTCGCCTTTCCGCGTCCGGCCCGCGCCCTGATCTTCGACCTCGACGGCGTGCTCACCGACACCGCCCAGACCCATTACCGCGCCTGGAAGCGCATGGCCGACGAGGAAGGGTTGCCGTTCGACGAGCAGGTCAACGAACTGCTCAAGGGCGTCGACCGCATGGCCTCGCTCGACATCATCCTGCGCCATGCCGGGCGCGTGCTCGGCCGCGACGAAAAGCTCGCCCTGGCCGAACGCAAGAACGCCTACTACGTCGAAGCGATCCGGGAGGTCGCGCCGAAGGATCTGTTCGCCGGCGTCGAGCGCCTGCTCGAACAGGCACGCGCACGCGGCCTCAAGCTCGGCCTGGCCTCGGCCAGCCGCAACGCCGGCGCGCTGCTGGAACGGCTCGGCATCGCCGACCGCTTCGACTGCATCGCCGACTCGGCGCGCATCGCCCGCGCCAAGCCCGACCCGGAAATCTTCCTGACTGTCGCCGCCGCGCTCGGCGTGCCGCCGTCGCAGTGCATCGGCCTGGAAGACGCCGCCGCCGGCGTGGTCGCCATCAAGTCGGCCGGGATGGCCGCGGTCGGCATCGGCGATGCCCTCGCTCTGGCGCGCGCCGATGCCTGCCTGCCGGATATCGCCTCCTTCGACCTGGACGCTTTCGTTTTGCCCTGACCGCGCGCGGCAAGTACTGCCGCGGCGGGGATACCACCACCGATCGATCCGTTTGCATAACCAATACAAGATGAGTGGGGAGAACACGATGCAGCACACGTCTACCAAGCAACGCCAACTGATGCGTTTCGCACTGTCCGCGGCGATCGCCGCCGCGTTGGCGCCGGGCTACGCCCTGGCCCAGGAGGCCGCCGCAGCGGCACCGGCACCGGCGCCGCAGGCCGAAAGCGGCAGCGAATCGGCGACCACCCTCGACGCGGTCATCGTCAGCGGCACCGCCCGCTTCAAGGGCATCCGCAAGCGCGACGCCAGCTTCTCGATCACCACCGCTTCGCTCGAACAAATCCAGGAAGCGGTGCCGCTGAGCACCGCCGACGCGCTCAAGGTCGTGCCGGGCATCTGGGCCGAGTCGGCCGGCGGCAGCACCGGCGCCAACATCTTCGTGCGCGGCATGCCCTCGGAAGGCGACGCCCCGTTCGTGACCGTGCAGATGGACGGCGCGCCGCTGTACCCGCCGCCGACCCTGTCCTTCCTCGAGAACTCGACCCTGTTCCGCATGGACGACACCATCGAGCGCATGGAAGTGTTGCGCGGCGGCCCGAGCCCGATCTTCTCCAACGGCCAGCCCGGCGCGACGGTCAACTTCATCCAGAAGAAGGGCGGCGAAGAGCCGGCCGGCAGCGTCCGCGTCGGCCTGGGCAGCGACAACCTGCGCCGCGTCGACCTGTTCAACAGCGGCAAGCTCGGCGAAGGCTGGTATTACAGCGTCGGCGGCTTCTACCGCACCACCGACGGCGTGCGCGACACCCAGTTCCCGGCCGACAAGGGCGGCCAGCTCAGCGCCACCCTGACCCACAGCTGGGACAGCGGCGAAGTGACGGTCTACGCACGCCACACCAACGACAAGAACGCTTTCTTCACTCCGATCCCGCTGCTTTCGCGCAACAACGGCAGCAGCCTGTCGAGCTTCCGGGGCCTGGACGCACAGACCGGCACCCTGCTCGGCAACGACTTCCGTCATGTGACCCTGCCGACCGGTCCGAACGGCCAGACCATCACCCGCGACCTCGCCGAAGGCCGCGGCATCAATCTCGACGTGTTCGGCGCGTCGATGGACTTCTACGTCGGCGACTGGACCATCAGCGACCGGGTCAACTACGTCAGCGGCAGCGCGCCGACCAACGGCCTGTTCACCGGCGCCAGCCCCAAGACCATGGCCGACTTCATCGCCGGCTACGGCAGCGCCGGCACCGCCACCTACGTCAACGGCGGCGGCGCAGTCGACCCGAACCAGCAGGTGCTGACGGCCGGTTTCTGGGTGGTCGACAAGGAGTTGGAATCGTTCACCAACGACCTGCGCTTCAGCCGCGACCTGTTCGAAGGCAACACCCTCACCGCCGGCGTCTACTACGCGCGTTACTCGTCCAAGGACACCTGGTACCTCGGCAACAACATGCTGCTGACCGCGCAGAACAACGCGCGCCGGATCGATCTGAGCCTCGCCGACGGCCGCCAGGTCACCCGCGACGGTTTCACCGGCACTTCGTTCTTCTCGCTGCGCGGCGATTACGACGGCCAGAACACCGCGGTGTTCCTCGCCGACGAGTGGCAGATCAACGACCGCCTGCGCCTGGACGGCGGCATCCGCTACGAGTGGCAGCAGGTCGACGGCACCGTGCACGACGTCGCCTCGGTCGATCTGGACGGCAATCCGAACACGCTCTACGACAATGCCACCTCGGTGTCGCTGCCGACTTCCCGCCGCATCGACCAGGACGACAAGCATTTCTCCTGGACCCTCGGCCTGAACTACAAGCTCAACGACAGCGCCAGCCTGTTCGCGCGCGCCAACTCCGGCTACAAGCTGCCGGCGTTCGACAACCTGCGCGACGGCAACACCAAGACCCAGGAAATCGACCAGTACGAACTCGGCTTCAAGGCCGGCAACTCGGTCTACGATCTGTACTTGACCGGGTTCTACAACAGCTTCACCAACTCGCCGTTCCAGGCCTTCCTCGACGACGGCACCAACTTCACCACCGCGGGCGATTCGGAAGCCTACGGCGTGGAAGTGGAAGCGGCGGTGCGCCCGGTCGGCGGGCTCGAACTGGCCCTGACCGGCATCTGGCTGGACGCCAAGTACGAGAACTACCGCGAGTTCACCGGCAACCAGGTGATGCGCCAGCCGAAGCAGCAGTTCCGCTTCACCCCGAGCTATTTCTGGAACCTGCCGTTCGGCGACCTGAAGGTGTTCGCGACCTACTCGCGCATCGGCGACCGCTACGCCGACCTGGCCAACACCCAGAAGCTGCCCTCGTACCACACGCTCGACGTCGGCGCGAACATGCACGTCGGCGAGAATTGGGAGTTCGCGCTCACCGGCAGCAACGTCACCAACGAACTCGGCCTGACCGAAGGCAACGTGCGCGTGCCCGGCGCGGCCACCGGCGGCGTGTTCATGGGCCGCCCGATCGCAGGCCGCTCCTACCTGTTCTCGGCCGCGTACCGCTGGTGATCCAGACTCCGCGTCGCCGCACGGCGGCGGCGCGGAGTTCCACGGGGCGGCCCGATGTCGCCTGCACGGTCTCCTCTTACCTCACCGTTCGCGCCGGCCTTGCCGGAAACTGTCGCCCTCCCCCTCTCTCCGGCGTGCGCACTTGGCAAACCGTCGCGAACGGTCTTTTATCTCCTGGTCCGGCATCGCGCCGGACCGCTTACCGGAGCCACGCCCGCATGAACCGAGGCCGCATGATCCTGGCGATGATCCTCACCTACATGGTGTTCGGGATCCTGCTCAACAGCGTCGGCACGGTGATCCTGCAGTCGATCCAGGGCTTCGGCGTCAGCAAGAGCGACGCCAGCATCCTGGAGGCCTTCAAGGACCTGCCGATCGCCATCGTCTCGTTCCTGACCGCCTCGCTGATGCCGCGCCTGGGCTATCGCCGCGCGATGATGCTGGGCCTGGGCTTCGTCGGCGCGGCCTGTCTGCTGATGCCGCTGTTGGCGTCGTTCTGGATGACCAAGCTGCTGTTCGTCGCCACCGGCGTGTCCTTCGCCCTGGTCAAGGTTTCGGTGTATTCCTCGATCGGCCTGCTCACCGAGGACAAGCAGGCGCACGCCAGCCTGACCAGCACCATCGAGGGCTGGTTCATGGTCGGCGTGCTCGCCGGTTACTGGATCTTCGCCTGGTTCATCGATCCGCAATCGCCCGGCGACCCGGTCTGGCTGCGCGTGTATTGGCTGCTCGCGGCGATCGCCGCGGCGATCCTCGTCCTGCTCGCGACCTCGCGCATGGACGAACGCGCCGCCAGCGACGGCCACGCGGTCGGCGATTCGTTTCTCGACATGTTCCGCCTGGTCGCCCAACCGCTGGTCGCGGTGTTCCTGGTCTCGGCCTTCCTGTACGTGCTGATCGAACAAAGCGTCGGCACCTGGCTGCCGACCTTCAATCGCGAAATCCTGCACCTGCCGACCACGATGAGCGTGCAGGCGGCGAGCATCTTCGCGGTGTCGCTGGCGCTCGGCCGGCTCGCCGCCGGCGTGGCCCTGCGCCGGGTGCCCTGGCATTGGCTGTTGATGGTCTGCGTGCTGGCGATGGCGGCTTTGGTGCTGCTGGCGCTGCCGCTGGCGCGCAACCTGCAGCCCGACCCGGCGATGAGCTGGGCGCACGCGCCGCTGGCGGCTTACGTGTTCCCGCTGATCGGGCTGTTCATGGCGCCGATCTATCCGGCGATCAATTCGGTGGTGTTGAGTTCGCTGCCGAAGTCGCGGCACGCGGCGATGACCGGCCTGATCGTGGTGTTCTCGGCGCTCGGCGGCACCACCGGCTCGTTCATCACCGGCCAGTTGTTCGCCCGCATCGGCGGCGGCACCGCGTTCTATCTGTCCTTGCTGCCAATGGCGATGCTGTTGCTCGCGATCGCCTTGCTCAAGCGCCAGTCGGGCTTGGCCGAACGCGCAGCCATGGCGCCCTCCTGATTGACCTGCCATTCGCCGCCGATCGGCGGCGTTCTCATTCTCGCGAGGCTCGGCTATGCTCGGCCTCGTGGCTATGGGCGTCCTTCCTTCTACTCTGAAACTAGGGTGTCCGCTTCCCACATCGCCCGCCTCCCGGCGGGCTTTTCATTGGAGAGGGGCATGAACGGAATCTATCTGCGCCGGCGCGGCAAGCTGTATCTCAAGGCCGGCGACGGCGGCGCAAGCGCGGCGCAAGTCGCGATGGTGCAGAAGGAAACCGAAGCGTTCGGGTTCGTCTTGTCCGAAGCGGTGATCGAACGACTCGGCACCTTGTCGACCGAGCAACTCACCCGCGTCCTGCGCGAATTGCGTAAGCATCTGGCGGCGATGACCGGCGCCCACCGCGAGCACCGGCCACTGTTCCCGGATTTCCCCCGGGGCTCGTTGGCCCTGGCCGAAGCCGAGTTGTACATGCGCGCGGTGTATCACTACGTCACTCGGCGCCGACTGCACCTGGAACAACCGGCCGAAACCGTGCCGCTGCTCAACGGCCGCACCCCGCGCGAGATCGAGCTGGGCACGCTGGACGACTACGAGAACATCTGCACCACACTCGCCGCCTCGCGCACATCGCTGTCGCTGCAGGACAAAGCCGACCTGGGCTGGTTCATCGCCCAGTACCGCGCACAGGTCGTCCGGCTGCTGCCTGTCGAGATTCCGTTCAAGGAAAACCTGGCCGTCATCGGCGCGGGCCTGCTGCGCCATGCGCCCGGCGAACCCACCGACGCGTTCCTGCGAACCCATCTCAAAACCGCGACCGACACCTTGCGCCTGGCGGTGGCGCTCAGCGAAGGCGATGTGTCGCTGGCCGGGTCGACCCGCTTCAAACGCATGAAACGCGGCGAGCGCCGTTTTCTGCTGCAGCAGTTGGAGGGCTTCGACGATCCCACCGAAGACATGCGTCGCTGGCGCGAGCGCTGGAAACGCCTGGGCGAAGTGCTGCATCCGGGGGATTACCGCGAACGCTTTCCCAAGACCTGGCGCGCCTTTCAGGTACTGCGCGAAGACCTGCCGTTCGCGACTTTCAACGGCGCAATCGAGCATGCGCTGGAGCAAGGCCGCACCGGCGCGGTCGCTCAACGGCTCGCCGCGCGTCCGGGCGAGTTCGCGCGCCGGCTCGATCATCTGCTGCGCAGCGGTACCGAACCGCAGCCGGTGCTGGACCGTTTCCGTGCCGTCGCCGAACAGGTGTCGACACCGGTCCTGCTGCAGGCCTTGAGCCAGTTCGAACATCGCGGGCGATCGCCGCTGCGCACCTTCTTTCCCAAGGGCGACGCCGCGCGCGCCTGGTCGCTCGAGGACCAGCGCGCGCCGATCGACGCCCGGGTCCTGAGCGATGCCATCGCCGTCTGCCGCGATGCACTGCGCGCCCGCTTCGCGCGTTTGCCGCCGCTGGGCCGTTGCTATATCGACCCGGCCCTGGCGCATATGCGCGCGCCGCTGACGCAGCGCTCGGCCTCGCGCGCGCTGCGCACGCTGGTGCGCGGCAGCCGCCTGCCCTTGCCCGATACGCGTTTCATCCGCCTGTTCCTGTGGTGGAGCAACGGCCGCCAGCGCACCGACATCGACCTGTCGGCGGCGTTCTTCGACCGCGACTTCGTGTTTCGCGACGTCGTCGCCTACTACAACCTGCGCGGTTACGGCGGCCATCACAGCGGCGATATCGTCGATGCGCCGCAGGGGGCCGCCGAGTTCATCGATCTGGATCTGCAACGCTTGCGCGGGCTCGGCCTGCGTTTCGTCGTGGTCAGCATCCACAGCTACACCGAGCAGCCCTATTGCGACTTGCCGGAGTGTTTCGCCGGATGGATGGCGCGCAGCGACGCGAACTCGGGCGAACCGTTCGAGGCGCGCACGGTGGAGGACCGGCTGGATCTGGCCTCGAACCAGCAAAGCTGCCTGCCCTTCGTACTGGACCTGGAAACCGATCAGATCATCTGGACGGACATCGGCTTGGGCGGCTATCCGCGCTGGAACAACGCGGCCAACCACCTGAGCGGCATTTCCCTCATCCTGCGCGCGATGACCGCATTGGCGACGCCGGACCTGCACAGCTTGTTCGAACTGCACGCGCAGGCCCGCGGCCGCGTGGTCGAATCGCCGGATCAAGCCGATACGGTGTTCTCGATGCACGAAGGCGTCACCCCCTTCGACGTCGACCGGATTCGCGCGGAATTCCTTTGACGGCCCTCGCCGCACCCGCTTGGGCGAGGCGCTCGCAACAGCCGGACCGCTCGAGCGCCGCGAGCGGCGCCGGCCCGCGACGAATGCCGCAAGCCGCCAAGCCGCCCGCGCGGTTCGCGGGTCATTCGATCAGCACGTACTCGCCCTTGGCGCCGAAGCGCTTGCCGGCGCGCGCGCACAGCTTGCCGTCGCAACGGGTCAGAGTGCCGGCCTTGGTCGCATCGAGAATCTCGGCGCCGAACTCGGCGCGTTCGATCAGGCGCAGCGACTTGCGGGCGAAGTACCAACTGCCGCCGACCGCCAGCAGCGAGCCGATCAGTAGGGCCACGGCGCTCTTGTAGATCAGGTTCTGCTGCGCGCGTTCGATCTTCTTGCGCTGATCGTCCAGCGCCTGCGCCGCGCGCGTGGCGACGTCGGCGCTGTCGCGCAGTTGCGTGCCGATCGCGCCGAAAGCCAACTCGGCGCCGCGGCCGACCGCGTCCTGCGCCTGCGCTTGCACCGCTTGCACGATCTGTTGCGCGAGTTCCTGCGCACCGGCGCCCACGCCCTGGGCGGCGCGATGCAATTCTTCGGCGCTGCGGTCCACGTGCTGCACCGCGCGCTCGCTCTGGTCTTGCAGATGTTGGGCAAATACCGCCAGATCGGCGGCGAGTCGTTTCAGGTCTTGCGCGTCCTGCACGATGGTTCTCCCTAAGAGAGGTTACGGGCCCGAATTCGGGCTGGAGCTCGGGCCGCCCGGCGGCGACTGCGGAGCTTGCGCCCGCGCCTGGAGTTCCGCCTTGATCTGTTGGTAGCGGTCGTGACCGCTTTGCAACCAGGCCTGGCCGTCGGCGGATTGGGCATAGTCCTGGGTCGCTGCCTTGAAGGCGGCTCCGTCCTGGTGCCTGGCCGCTTCGACCAGCCGGGCGAAGGTGCGGTCGATATCGTTTTCGTCGGTCATGAGGGTCGAGTAGCGAAACGGAACGCGCCGCAGACGGCGCGCGAAACGCAGCGAGGCTTCGGCCGACGCGAGGCCGAACGACGCCAGGCTGCGAACCTCGAATGGCGCTTGGATCGTGCAGCGGCGAATGCGATGCGGCATTGCGACCGGCGCCCCTCGGGCCCGGCCACGTTAGCACTCGCTGCGATCTGCGCCCACCGTACGGATCGCACGCGACCCGTCGCCGTGTCCCCCGGCGCAGCGATGCAGTGTGCCCTCACTGCATCGCTGGACTCAAGTGCGGCGCGGCGCGGGCACCTGGAACGCAGGCGCCGCGCCTGCATGCAGGCCCTGCGGCATAGGCTACAGGCGAAGTTCGCTTTCGCGATCGAAGAAATGCATGCGCTCGGCGGCGTACGACAGATGCACGGTGTCGCCGGCGCGCGGCAAGTTGTACGGCGGCAGGCGCACGACCAGGTCGCAACCGCCGCAACCGAGATTGAGGAAGGCCTCGTTGCCGACCGGCTCGACCACTTCGACCTGGGCCGCCAGGGTGTCGGGACCGGCCTCGGCCAGGTGCATGTCTTCCGGGCGCAGGCCGATCGTCAGTTCGCGCCCGACGTAGGCGCGCACCTTTTCGCGGGTCTCGGCATCGGGGCGCAGATTCAGCGCGAGGCCCTCGCCGATGCGCAGGAACAGGTCGTCGTCGCGCTCGTCGACCTGGCCCCACAGGATGTTCATCTTGGGGCTGCCGAGGAAGGTCGCGACGAACAGATTGATCGGCCGGTTGTACAACGCCATCGGCGTGTCGATCTGTTGGATCTTGCCGTCCTTCATCACCACGATGCGCTGCCCCAGGGTCATCGCTTCGATCTGGTCGTGGGTGACGTAGATCATGGTGGTGCCGAGCTGGCGGTGCAGGCGCGCGATTTCCACGCGCATGCCCATGCGCAGCTTGGCGTCGAGATTGGACAGCGGCTCGTCGAGCAGGAACACCTGCGGTTGCCGCACCAGGGCGCGGCCCAGGGCGACGCGCTGGCGTTGCCCGCCCGACAGCGCCGCCGGTTTGCGCTGCAGCAACGGCTCCAGCTCCAGCATCGCCGCCGCCGCGCCGACCCGCTCGGCGATCTCGGCCTTGCCCATCCCGCGCAGTTTCAGCCCGAAGCCGAGGTTGTCGGCCACGGTCATGTGCGGGTACAGGGCATAGCTCTGGAACACCATGGCGATGTCGCGGTCTTTCGGCGGCATGTCGTTGACCCGACGCTCGCCGATGCTCAGTTCGCCCGAGCTGATCGTCTCCAGCCCCGCGACCATCCGCAACAGGGTCGACTTGCCGCAGCCCGAGGGGCCGACCAGCACCAACAATTCACCGTCCTCGATCTCGAAGCTGGCATCGGCGACGCCGACGTAACCGTTCGGATAGACCTTGCGCAGACGATCCAACGTGACCTTCGCCATGAATTCTCCCGACAATGCGACCGGAGCGATGCATTTGTCCTCGCCCTGGGCTATTCTGCCATGTAACCGTTTTCATGCACGTCCGATTGGCTCCGGAGGCCACGACGAATGACCGATCCCCGCCCTGCTGCTGTTCGCCCCACGTCCGAGCGTCGCTTTCCCGAAGGTTTCCTGTGGGGCGCCGCCACCGCCGCCCACCAGATCGAAGGCTCGCCGATGGCCGACGGCGCCGGTCCCAGCATCTGGACCCGCTTCGCCCACACCCCCGGCATGACCCTCAACGGCGACACCGGCGACGTGGCCTGCGACCACTACCGGCGCTGGAAGGACGACGTGAAGCTGATGCGCGAACTGGGCCTGCAGGCCTACCGTTTCAGCGTGTCCTGGTCGCGCATCCTGCCCGAGGGCACCGGCCGGGTGAACCAGGCCGGGCTCGATTTCTATTCGCGCCTGGTCGATGAGCTGCTCGCCAACGGCATCGAACCGCTGCTGACTTTGTACCACTGGGACATGCCGGCCGCGCTCGACGACCGCGGCGGCTGGCTCAACCGCGACTGCGCCGACTGGTTCGCCGAGTACGGCCGGGTCATGTACCGCGCCCTCGACGGCCGGGTCAAGAAGTGGGTGACCCTCAACGAACCCTGGGTGATCACCGACGGCGGTTATCTGCACGGCGCGCTCGCGCCGGGCCACCGCAGCCGCTTCGAGGCGCCGATCGCCTCGCACAACCTGATGCGCGCGCACGGCGCCGCGGTCCAGGCCTATCGGGCCGAGGGCAAGCACGAGATCGGCCTGGTAGTGAACATCGAGCCCAAGTACGCCGCCACCGATTCGGCCGAAGACGCCGCCGCGGTCGAGCGCGCCCATGCCTACATGAACGAGCAATACCTCGACCCGGCCCTGCTCGGCAGCTATCCGCCGGAACTGCGCGAGATCTTCGGCGAAGCCTGGCCGGAATGGCCGCAGGCCGACTTCGAGCTGATCCAGCAGAAGCTCGACTTCATCGGCGTCAACTACTACACCCGCAGCGTCACCAAGGCCGCCGAGAGCTACCCGCTCAACACCGGCGTGGTGCGCCAGCCGCTCGGCACCTACACCGAGACCGGCTGGGAAGTGTTCCCGCAGGGGCTCACCGACACCCTGACCTGGGTCAAGCAGCGCTACGGCGACATCCCGATGTACATCACCGAGAACGGCGCGGCCTTCTTCGATCCGCCGGTGGCCGAGCCCGATGCCAGCGGCGAGCGCCGGGTGCGCGACCCGCTGCGCATGGACTATCTGCAAAAACACATCGGCGCGATCCACGACGCCATCCAGGCCGGCTGCGACATCCGCGGCTACATGGTGTGGTCGCTGCTCGACAACCTGGAATGGTCGCTGGGCTATTCCAAGCGTTTCGGCGTGGTCCACGTCAACTACGGCACCCAGGAGCGCACGCCCAAGGACAGCGCACGCTGGTATTCGAAGGTGATCGCGAGCAACGGCACCCACCTCGCCGAACCCCTGCCGTACTGAGACCGGCCGCACGCCGCGACCCGATTGCGGTCGGCGTAACGCCCGCTGCGTCGTTCTCGCCGCGGCCGGGACGGCAATGCAAGCAAGCGCGGCGCGATGTTTCCATGCGCCGCGCGCAGCACCGTCACCCTGCGGCGTCGAATGTTGCCGCCGGGCGCTCAAGCGGCGATATGCTTGGACCCCAGCCGGGATCGACGATCCCGGCGGCGTAAAGGACGCCCGGCGGCGTTCGCTCGACCTCCCCCTCAATCTTGGTTTGCGGGTTCCATGCACGACACCCTGCTGCTGTTCGGCGCCACCGGCGATCTCTCCCAGCGCTATCTGTTTCCCTCGCTGGTCCACCTGTGGCGCGACCGCCTGCTGTCGCCCGGATTCCGCATCGTCGCGGTCGGCCGCCAGGCCCTGAGCGACGACGAGTTCCGCGCCTGGTTGCGCGAACGCATGGCCAACGAGGTCGCCGACGACCCGGCGGTGGTCGAGGAACTGCTGGGCCGGATCGCCTACGTCTCGGTCGACCTGCGCGACGAGGCCGCGATCGCCGCGGCCCTGGCCGGCTACGCCGACCGCCCGAGCGTGAGCTATCTGGCGACTCCGCCGGACTTGTTCGTTCCCGTGGCCCAGGGATTGAAAGCGGCCGGCCTGCTCGAAGGCGAGTCGCGCCTGGTGCTGGAAAAACCGATCGGCCGCGACCTGGCCTCGGCGCGCGCGATCAACGCCGCGCTGCGCGCCTGCCTCGACGAAAGCCGGATCTTCCGCATCGACCATTACCTCGGCAAGGCCGCGGTGCAGAACCTGCTGGCGCTGCGCTTCGGCAACACCTTGCTGGAAGCGGTGTGGCAACACCGCTGGATCGAATCGGTCGACATCTTCGTCGGCGAGACCGCCGGCGTCGACGGCCGCGAAGGCTATTACGCCAATTACGGCGCGCTGCGCGACATGGTCCAGAACCACATGCTGCAGCTGCTGGCGCTGATCGCGATGGAGCCGCCGTCGGCGCTCGACGCCGACAGCATCCGCGACGAAAAGCGCAAGGTGCTGCGCGCATTGCGGCCGATGACCGAGGCCGATGTCGCCGCGAACACCGTGCGCGGCCGCTACGGCGCCGGCGTGGTCGAGGGCCGCGCGGTCAAGGGCTTCGTCCACGATGCGCCGGTCGAAACCTTCGTCGCCGTGCAGACCTGGATCGACAACTGGCGCTGGGCCGGCGTGCCGTTCCGCCTGGTCACCGGCAAGCGCCTGGCCGAACGCGCGACCGAAGTGGTGATCACGTTCCGGCCGGTCGCGCATTGGCTGTTCGAGCGCCCGCGCCGCGGCCGCGAGCGCCCCAATCACCTGCGCATGCGCCTGCAGCCCGACGAAACCATCGAGCTGGGCCTGATGGGCAGCCTGGCCGCGCCGGAATGGGGCGCGCTGGAACTGCGGCCGATGTCGCTGGACCTGTCGGCGTCGTCCTCGCCGCAGCGGCGCATCGCTTACGAGCGCCTGCTCGTCGACGCCCTGCGCGGCAACCAGACCCTGTTCGTGCGCGACGACGAAGTCGAAGCGGCCTGGCAGTGGATCGACAGCATCGAGCGCGCCTGGACCCAGACCGCGCAACCCATCGTCGAATACCCGGCCGGCTCCTGGGGGCCGGCCGAAGCCGAGGCCTTCCTGCCCCCGGTCAACGGTCATCGTGGAGGCCAGGCATGAGCGGCGCCCTGCTCGCGGATATCGGCGGCACCAACGCCCGCTTCGCCCTCGCCCAACCCGACCGCGCCGCGCCGCAGCTGCTGCCCGACAGCGTGCAGGTCTTCGCGGTCGCCGATTTCCCCTCGCTGGCCGATGCCGCGCGGCATTACCTCGACCGCACCGGCGCCACCCCGAGCCATGGCGTGTTCGCCGTGGCCGGGCGCGTCGACGGCGACGAGGCGCGCATCACCAACCACCCCTGGGTGATCTCGGCCGAACGCACCCGCATCGCCCTGGGCCTGCAACGCATCGACCTGGTCAACGACTTCGCCGCCCAGGCGATGGCGGTGTCGCTGCTGCAGCCGGCCGACGTGGTGCCGATCGGCGGCGTCGCCTGGCGCGGCTGGAACGAACCCGGCGACCGCACCTACGCCATCATCGGTGCCGGCACCGGCCTCGGCGTCGGCGCGCTGCTGCGCCGCGACGGCCGCTACTACCCGCTGCAGACCGAAGGCGGCCACGTCAGTTTCGCCCCCGGCACGCCGGAAGAGATCGAAGTGCTGCAGCGCCTGTCGGGCGAGTTCGGCCGCGTCTCCAACGAACGCCTGCTCAGCGGCAGCGGCCTGGTCAATCTGCACCGCGCCCTCAGCCAGATCGCCGGCGAAGACCCGGGCCCGCTGCAGCCGGCCGACATCACCGCGATGGCCCGCGAAGGCGACGCCCGCTGCCTGCGCGCCATCGACGTGTTCTGCGCGGTGTTCGGCGCCGCCGCCGGCGACCTGGTGCTGACCCTCGGCGCCTGGGACGGGGTGTTCCTGCCCGGCGGCCTGGTGCCGAAACTGATGCCCTGGCTGGCCCATTCCGGCTTCCGCCAACGCTTCGAGCACAAGGGCCGGTTCTCGCCGACCATGGCGCGGGTGCCGACCCTGGCGGTGACCCATCCGCAGCCGGGCCTGCTCGGCGCCGCGGCGCTGGCCGCGCAGTTCGCCCCGGCCGCGGACCTCGCCCCGTCGCACTGAGCGCCGCTTGAGGGTGGGAGCGGCGCAAGCCGCGACCGCGATCGCAGATGTGGCTGCGGGCGCCCCGCCAGCCCGGATCGCGGCTTGCGACCGCAGCGGCATCGCTATGGGATGCCGCCCTTACCGCGGCGCCCGTCGCCCAGCCGCCTCGACGAGCACGCCGTCTTGAAGTCGGCCGTGCCAGAATCGTCGCCATGCTCGACGCTCCCTCGCCCGTCCCGCACGACCCTGCCGAACCGGACACTGTGCCCTACCGGTGGCACGAGCATCGCAGCTTCGATACCTGGACCTGGTCCTGCGCGGTGGCGATCGCCGCCGAGTTGCGCCGCGATCTGTCGCGGCGCCCGCGCGTGCGCCTGCTGCTGTCCGGCGGCACCACGCCGGCGCCGGTGTACCGCGCCCTTGCCCGCGCCCCGCTGGACTGGAGCCGGGTCGATGTCGCCCTGGTCGACGAGCGCTGGCTGCAACCCGAGGACCCCGACAGCAATGCCTGGCTGGTCCGCCAGCATCTGCTGCGCGACAACGCCGCCGCGGCACGTTTCGAAGCGCTGACCCGGCCCGGCCGCAGCATCCAGGAGTCGGCCGCTTTCGCCAACGCCCACGCCTTGCAGCCGGCCACCGCGGCGGTGCTCGGCATGGGCGAGGACGGCCATACCGCCTCGCTGTTTCCCGACATGCCCGACCTGCAGCGCAGCCTGGCCTCGCGCCTGGCCTATGTCGTGGTCGATGCCGAAGGCTGCCCCGGCGCGCGCCAGTGGAGCAAACGCATCAGCCTGACCCCGAGCGGCCTGGCCCAGGCGCAATCGCGCTTCCTGCTGATCCAGGGCAAGACCAAGCGCGAGGCCTTCCAACAGGCGCTCGCCAGCGGCGACGTGCAGCGCTGGCCGGTGCTGATCGGGCTGGAAGGCGCGACCCCGCTCGAAGTGCACTGGTACCCGTAGCCTCTCGGGTAGGAGCGGCGCAAGTCGCGACCGCGGGGTTTCATGTTGGCCGCGCAGCTCGACGCAGGTTCGCGGTCGCGACTCCTGACCAGAGAAAATCCCTTTGGGACGCCGCTCCTACTCCTCGATCGCGACGCTCACCGTCGCCGGCACGCGCTCGATCTTCAGCTCGCCTTGCCGCCAAGCCTTCACTTGTCCATCCACCACGGTCTTGCCTGGCGCACCGGCGAACGGCCAACGCAGGATCAGCCCGCCCGGCGGCACTTCGATACCCGCGGCGATCTCCAGCTTCGCCTGCCGGCCTTCGCGCTTGAAGCGATAACCCAGGGCGCCGTAGGGCGTGCGCAGGCCATCCACGCTCACGCCTTCGCCTTGCAGCCAACCCGCGGGAATGCCGGCCGCGATCACCAGCGCCTGATCGATATCGCGGGTGTGGGCGAACAAATCCAGCGCCGAGCGTACGTAGTCCGACTCGACCCAGGCGTGCGGCAGGTCGCCGACGAAAAACGGTTTGCGCGGCGTGCGCGAGACCACTTCCGCCCACTGGTTCCAGGCGCGCGGTTGCTGGTCCTTGAAGAAGAATTCCAGCGCCTCGTGGGCGCGCTCGCGCCAACCCAGGCGCACGAAGCTGCCGATGGTGCGCAACTCGTAGGGCGTGTAGTCCTTCCATTCGCGGCGGCCATCGCGGCGATCGACGAATTCCTTCCAGTAACGCTCGAAGGTGTTGTGCAACAGCGCTTCGGGCAACAGCCCTTGTTCTCCGCCGGGCGCCAGGGCGATGGTGGTCGAGGTGGCGTCGAAGTCGCCGAGCTCGGCGGCACCGGGCAGGTAATCGATCTTGTGCGCGCGGGTCGCCGCTTCCAGCGAACGATAAAGATCCTCGCGGAACTGGTCGCGCGATGCGGCGAAGGCTTCCGCTTCACCGTTCCGGCCGAGCCATTGCGCGATCTCGACCGCGTCCTTATAGCCGCGCAGGGCCCAGAAGTTGTCCCAGTACGAATGCATCGGCTTGGCCGAATAGCCCTCGTGGCTGATCGAGGCCGGCATCATCCCGTAGAAGGCCGGATTCAGCGCGCGATTGGCCGGCGTGCGTTCGCTCAGGCGCAGCTCGTCCATATACGCGACCGCTTTTTCCACGTGCGGCCACATCGATTCGAGCAAGGCCTTGTCGCGGGTGTAGCGATAGACCTCGGCGACGGTGAAGATCAACTCGCCGTGGCTGTCGTTCTCCGGCACCGGGTCGCTGCCGCGGTCGTCGACGCAGCACGGCACCTTGCCGTTGTCGAACTGATACGGCGCATACCAGCGCAGGAATTCCTCGGCGACGTCCTCGCGCCCCATGCGCAGCAGGCCCTCGCCGATCATCGCGCCGTCGCGGATCCAGGCCCGCGCATAGGAGCGCGTACCCGGCTGCAGGCGCGGGCCGACCCGGCTGATCAACATGTGCGCCAGGCCGGTGCGCAAGGTATCGACGACATGCTGGCCCTGCGCCGGCACGCGCAATTTGACCCGGTCGAGCTTGTCGCGCCATTGCGCCGCGGTTTCGTCCTGCCATCGCGCCGCCTGCGCCGGATCGACCGACAGCGGATCGTCCGCCCCATCCTGCGGCAGGTACAAAGCCACTTCACGGCTTTCGCCCGGCTCCAGACGCATCGGGTACAACAAAGCCGCCGACGCCAGCCCGTTGAGGTCGAACACTTCACTCTCGCCCGAGCGCGTCGCCGACGCACGCAGGTGGCGCACCACGTCGCCGTCCTGGAACGGCACGGCGAAGGCCGAACCCACCGGTGTCAGCGAGCGCACGCTGGGACGGCCGTCGAGTTTCACCGTGCCGGCCTTCGCGTCGATCTCGATGCGGTGGATGGCGCTGACGCCGCCGGTGGTGCTGAGGAACTGGGTCGGCGGGTTGACCTGGAAGGGTCGAATCGCCAAGGCCAGGGTGGCATCGCGCGGCTGTTTGGAAGTATTGCTGAGCCGGTAACGGGCGACGATCAGGTCGCGCTGTTCGAGCAGCGGCGCGAACGCGGTGACGCTGAGTTGCAGATCGCCGGCCTGCCAGCTCACGCTCGGGATCGGCAGATAACCGTCCTGCAGGCTCTGGCCGATCTCGACGTCGGCCCAGGTCTTCAAGGCCGCGTTCGGCGAGCCGCCCCGATCGGTCAACAACAAAGGCTCGATGCTGTAACCCCCTTTGTAGGCTTCGACCGCGCCGTCTTCGCCGATCAGGCCGTGCGAGGTGCCGCCGTCGGTGCCGAGCACGGTCCAGTACGGCTGCTCGCCGCTGAAGCCGCGCGGATAATCGCCGCGCGGCGCGCGTTGCGCGAGTTCCTTGATGAAATCGTTCGGCGTCGCGGCGAACGCCAACGGCTGCACGCTCAGTTCGGCCAGGCCGAAGCCCGGGCTCGGTCCGCGATCCGGCAACAGCCGCAGATAGCGCGCCTCGGCCTCGGGCAGCGGAACGAAATCGCTGCCGCCGTCGCCATGCTCGATCAACCTGAGCTTGTCCCAGTGCTTACCGTCCTTGGACAGCTCGATGCGGTAGCGCGAGGCGTACTCGTCCGGGGCCCACTGCAGAATCGCGCCGCCGAATTCGCGTACGCGGCCCAGGTCGAGGGTCAGGTTCGGCGCCGTGCCCTTCTCGAAACCGGCCCGCCATGCGGTGGCGGGATCGCCATCGGCCGCGTACTCGGCGCGGCTGCCTTCGGCATTGGAAGTGGCGACGAGCGTGCCGGTCAGCGGACCGCCGGGGTCTTTCGGCAGGGCCTGGAAACTCAGCTCATCGAAGCAGACCGAACCCTTGCCGCCGACGCTGTTGTAGACGGTGAACTCGAGCTTGGCGCTCTTGCGCAGGGTCGGATCGGCCGCCGGGCCCCAGGCGCGGCCGATATGGCGCTGCTTGTAGACCACCGGCGTCCATTGCTTCGGATAAACATACTTGGGCTTGTTGACCCACCAGACGTTGTCGCCGCTGGCGTCGACCAGCTTGAACTGCAGGTCGTTGTGCGGCGAATCGCCACGCAACTGGAACGCAAAGCGATAGTCGTCCGGATACTCCAGCGGCAGTTTGCGCTGCAGGCCGGCGTAACCGGACACGCCGTTGAAGTCGTAATCCAGGCACAGGCCCCGCCCCTTCGCGCCCGCTACCGGACGCAGGCTCGCGCTAACTTGATTGGAGGTAACTACGGTCCATGGCGCGGCTGACTCGAAGCCATCGAGCAATCGCGGCTTTTCCTGGGCGATCAACGGCGCCGAGATCAGGGCCAGGCACAGAGCGAACGCGTTCGCGACCGTTTTATGGGCGCGGGTAAGGTACAAACGCCCACGCGGCGCGACGGCTTGCTTGGGTTCCGACATTCGATCCACCTCTTGGCGCCGCGCGGGCGCGCGGCGGAACGGTTCTAACCCTTGACGCTGCCGACCAACAGGCCTTGCAGGTAATAGCGCTGCAACACCAGGAACAGCAGCAGCACCGGCACCACGGTCACGACCGAGCCGGCCATCATCATCTCGTTGTCCTGCACGTGCTCGCGCGACAGCGAAGCCAATGCGACCGGCAGGGTCTGCAGGTCCTGGTCGCTGAGCACGATCAAGGGCCACATGAAATCGTTCCAGGCGCCGAGGAAACTGAAGATCGCCAAGGTCACCAGGATCGGGCGCAGGGCCGGCAGGACGATCTGGAAGAAGATCCGCAGCTCGCCGGCGCCGTCGATGCGCGGCGCTTCCAGCAGTTCGTCGGGAATCGAGCGCGCGTATTGGCGCACCAGGAAGATGCCGAAGATACCGGCCATGCCCGGCACCACCGCGCCGGCGTAGCTGTTGATCAGGCCGAACTGCTTGAGCATCAGGAACAGCGGCATCATCGAGACTTGGGCCGGGATCACCAGCGCCGCCAGCAACAGCCGGAATATCCGTTCGCGCCCGGGAAAGGCGAGCTTGGCGAAGGCATAACCGGCCAGGGTGTTGAGCAACACCGCGATCACGGTGACCAGGGTCGAGACCAGGAAGCTGTTGAACAGATACCGGCCCATGCCCATGCGCGAGAACAGCTCATGGTAGTTGTGCAGGCTCGGCGACGAGGACCACAACGGCGGCGGAAACGCGCTGGCTTCGCCGGGTTGCATCAGCGACACCGCGAACATCCACAACAGCGGCGCCAGGCTCAACACCGCCAAGCCGATCAACAGGCCGTTGACGATCGCCTTCGCCAGGCGCGGACTCATGCCGGAGTCGTTCATTCGACCCCCTTGCGGCGCGCGACCCACATCAGGCCGCTGGTCACGGCCGTCATCAGCACGAACAACAGGAAGGCCACCGCCGAAGCGTTGCCGAGGTTCCACCACTTGAAGCCTTCTTCGTACATCAGGTACAGCACGCTGACCGTGCTCTGCAACGGGCCGCCCTGGGTGATGACGTAGGGCTCGGCGAACAACTGGAAATAACCGGCCAGGGTCAGGATGCCGACCATCAGCAGCACCGGCCCCAGGATCGGCAAGGTGATGTGGCGGAACTGGCGCGCCGGGCTGGCGCCGTCGATGCGCGCGGCCTCGTACAGGTCTTCCGGAATCGCCTGCAAGCCGGCCAGGAAGATGATCATGTTGTAGCCGAAGTTCTTCCACACCGCGAATAAGATGATGGTCGGCATCGCCCAATGCGGGTCGCCGAGCCAATCGACCGGGTCGATGCCGACCCACGACAGCACCCAGTTCACCAGGCCGTAACGGGTGTGGAACAGATAGCGCCAGATCACCGCCACCGCCACCACCGTGGTCACCACCGGGGCGAAGAACGCGGTGCGGAAGAACGGTTTGAACAGGCCGAGCTTGGAATGCAGCAACATCGCCGCGCCTAGCGAAACCGCGATCGACAGCGGCACGCCGACCGCGACGAAGTACAAGGTGTTGCCGAGCGCGCTCCAGAACAGCGGGTTGCGCAGCAAATTGAGGTAGTTGTCGAAAGCCACGAAGCGCAGGTTGTCGATATGCGCCAATGAATAGATATCGAAATCGGTCAGGCTCAGCGCCAGCGCGGCCAGCACCGGCAAGCCGAAGAACAGCCCGATCACGCTCAGCGCGGGCGCGGCGAACACCCAACCGGCGGTGGCGGGCTTCACCGCGACGCTCCGGCCGCGGGCATCCGGGCCGCGGCCTGCTGATCGAGCATCCAGCGTCGCTTCTCCAGAATACGGTCGGCGCGCCTATCCAGTTCCGCCGCGGCTTCGTCCACGTTGAGGCGGCCGTTGGCGAGTTGTTCGCCGACCAGCTTGATTTCCATGGCGATGCGCTCCCACTCCGGCACCTTCGGCGTCGGCCGCGCGCGTTCGAGCTGATCGCGGAACGCGCGTGCATAGACGTCGTTGGCCAGCACTGGCGCATCCCAGGCCGCACGGCGCGGCGGCAGATTGCCGCTGAGGCCATGGAAGCGCACCTGCACCTCAGGCTCGGACAAATAGGCGATCAATTTCCAGGCCGCGTCCTGGTGTTGCGAACTGCGGAACAAGACGAAGCTCGCACCGCCGGCGACCGAGGCGCCGGGCCCGTTCTCACCCGGCAGGGGCATGGTCATCCAGGTCGACTGCAGATCGGCCGGCAGGCGCCGCTTGAATTCGGCGATGTTCCAGGGGCCGTTGACGTAGAAACTGAAATAGCCGCGGCCGAATTCGTTCCAGACGTTGGCGATCTGGGTATTGCTCGCCAGCGGCGCCCAGCGCCGGTCGAAGACTTCGCGATAGAAGCTCAGGGCGCGCTTGAAACCGGGGCTGCGGAAATTGCCGTAACGGCCGTCCTCGCGCAGCAACGGGTCGGGCGACTGGATGCCGAGGTTGAGCAAGGGTTCCGGCTCGTTGAGCGGAAACAGCACGGCGTAACGATCCGGGCCGACCTCCCTCTTGATCGCCGCCATCGCCGATTTCCATTCCGCCCAGGTCGCCGGCGGCCGTGCGATACCGACTTGCTTGAGCAGGTCCTGGCGGTAAAACGGCAAACGCGTTTCCACGTACCACGGCACCGCATAGGCATGGCCGTCGATCACCCCGGTGTCCCAGGCGCCGGCAAAATAATCGCGCGCCTGCACGGACGGCGTCCGCGCCAGGCGCGGGTCGAGCGGCGTCAAGGCATCGAGCAAGGCGAATTCGGAGATCCAGGTGTTGCCGATCGCGCACACGTCGGGCAAGGCGTCGCCGGCGAACGCGGTCAGCAGCTTCTCGTGCGCGGCGGTGATCGGCAGTTGCTGCACTTCAACGCGGATGCCGGGGTGGCGGCGCTCGAATTCGGGAATAAGTTGGGTGACGACCTCGCCCTCGAAGCCCATCGCCCAGAACCGCACCACTTCGCGGCCGTCGTCGCGATGGCTGCAACTGCCGAGCAGGACCAGCGCGCACAGCGCGACCAGGCCTCGCAGCGCCCTGCCCCAGCCGCCGACGCGTACGGCGGCTGGCGAAGTGTCGATGGTCGTCGATGGACCGTTCAAGCGCTCATTCCGGCTTCGGCGGGGTCTGCTTGGACGGCGCATTGCTGCGCCCGGCGCGCGACTCGGCCTCGCCGAGCGCGCGTGCCGTCGCCGGGTCCATGGCGCCGGCCGGTTTCGCCGGCGCAGTCGCGGCGGCGGCGCCGGTCTTCGCCGGTTCGCCGTCCTTGCCCTTCGCATCGGCGCCCTTGCCATCGGCCGGAGCCAGCCAGCCGCCCTTGAACCCGGCGCGTTCGAGTCCGGCGCGGATGTAGGGATTGCGCTTCATCACGTTCCAGACGAACTCGTTGCGATAGTTGCTGATCATGGTCAGGATCGGCCCCTGGTCGATGCCGATGTAGTCGCTGGACACCCACCCCTGATCCGGCACCAGGCGCCCAGTCTTGAGCGGGATGTCGTACTTGAAGCTCGGGTTGAACGAATCCAGGAAACCGTAGCTCGAATAGATGTATTCGCCGTAGCGCTCGTGCATGGTCACCGTGGTCGGGATCACGATCTCCGGCGCGAACGGCAGCGAGGCGATCGCCGCGGTCGGCGCGATGGTGCCGTCGTCGAAGTTCTCGCGCAGGCCGGCGCCGCGCGCCGAGTAATGGCGGAACTGGCGCTGCTCGCCGCGGTATTCCTGCAAGGTCTGTTGCGGGCCGTCGCTCGCGGTCAGGCCCCACACTTCCGGGCCGTACTCCTCCCACTTCATCGGGTTGGCGATGGCGTAGGCGCGCTGGGCGTAGGCGGCGCGACGGCTGTTCTCGAAATAATCGATGCCGCGCTCGCGCATGTAGTCGTCCTGGATACCGCGGAAATCGATCCAGACGTGGCTGTACTGATGGCCGAACAAGGGGCCGAAGGCCAGGAATTCTTCGCCCTGGTATACGCCCCAGACGTCGTTGTAGGTGCGCGTCCACACCGTCCAGGCTTCCGGGCCGACCGGATGCGAGGGCGAGCCCAGCGCCAACACGTACAGCAGCATCGCCTCGTTGTAGCCGACCCAGTCGTGCTTGATGAAGCCGCTCTCGGGGAACCAGCCCATCGAGATCAGCGGCTTGTTCTGCTGCAGCCAGGTCCAGTCGACGCGTTTGTACAGGGTGTCGGCGACCTCGCGGATCTCTTTCTCACGTGGATCGTCGCGGTCGTAATAAGACTGGGCGAACAACACGCCCATCATCAACAGGCCGGTGTCCACGCTCGACAGCTCGACCCAGCTGTCGTAGCGCTGTCCCTTCTGCATGTCGAGGAAGTGATAGTAAAAACCTTTGTAACTACCCTTGCCGCTGGCCTGCGGGCCGCTCGGCAGGTCGCGCAGGAACTTCAAGGTCAACAAAGTGCGGTCGACCGCCTGGGTACGGCTGACCCAGCCCTTCTCGATGCCGATCGGATAGGCGGTCAGCGAGAAACCGACCGAGGCGATGCTCGCGAACGGGCGCGACGGATACCGGTCGGGGGTCAGGCCGTTCTGTTCGTTGGTGGTGTCCCAGAAAAACTGGAAGGTGCGCTTCTCGATATCGCGAAACAGCGGCGGCAGCTCCAGCCGCTCCTGCTTGAGCGGCTCAATCACCACCGGCTCGGCGCTCACGATCGGCTGGGTCTGCGAGCCGGTCTCGGTTTTCTTGCAGGCGGACAAGACGAGCAGCAGCGCGCCCAGGACAGCGATGGAGACCGCACGTGTTGTCGACTTGAGGTGGTGCATGAAACGAAAGACCCCTGTGTCTTCGTGTTGAGATTTAGATCGATGCAATGAAGAAAAGTTCGTTGCCGCAAACATGCATGCCGGCCAGCGAACGCAGAACCCGGCGCCGGCCGTCGGTGGACGGCCGGCGTTGCAGGCTTTACCAGCTGAAACCCATCGAGAGCTTGAACATACGAGTCGGCAGGATGATGCCGTCTTGGTGATCGCCGAAGTTGGCGTTCGGCGCGTTCAATCGACCTGCATAAGTGTCGTACTGGTTGTAGTTACGTGCGTTGGTGACGTTGAGGATGTCGCCGCGGATGCGGAACTTGACACCAGCGCCCGTATCGAACTCTTTGCTGACCGCCAGATCGAGTTGCTTGAAGCCGATGGTTTCGTCGGGCTTGAACTGATCGGTGAAGCAGAAGTTGTCGTTCGGGCCCGAGTTGGAGCAATTGACGAAGTAGTAAGCGGTCGGGCTGGCGAGGGTGAGCTTGCCCGAGAACGTCAAGCCCCATGGACCATCGTAAATGCCCGTGGCAACGAGGCGATTACGCGGCACGCCCTTGGAATCGTGCCAACCGAAGCCGGCCAGGCTCGGATGATCCAGCGAGAACGATTCGCCGGTCTCCCGATTTTCCTCGCCGTCGGTAAAGGTATAGGCGATGGTCACGCCCCAGCCCGATTCGCGCGTATAGGGCTTGTCGAGCTTGACCAAGAGCGAATTGGCACGAGTCTCGATACCGTTCACGCCCAGGATCAGTGCACGCCCGAAGCCAGGAATGCCCGCGCCGAAGGGCGCGCCCCAAATCGCCCCCGGCGCAGGGTAGAACGAGCCGTCCGGCCTGCGGTTGCCGAGCAAGAAGGCGAAACCGTCTTTGCTGACGATACGAGAGATGCCGATATCCGTCTGCCACTCGGTCTCGCCGATAGTGACCGCGTTGCGCATACCGATACTGAATTGATCCGAATATGGAGTCTTCAGATCGTTGTTGAGCAGGAACACTTCGCGGCCGTTGTTCGGATTTGCAGCGACCAGAGCTTCCAAAGCTTCGCGACTCATCAAGCCGGGATTAAAGGCGAGACAGTCGCCCACGCCAGGCGCGCACGAATGCCCTGGCTGATTGAACCGAAACGAATAGGTCGGAAATGTACCCTTGGTGGTCTCCAACTGCAGATTATTGAAGATGTTCCGGTCGTAGGCGCGTCCGGCACCGCCGTAGATCACATGTCGCTGATCGGCGTTGAGATCGTAGGAGAAGCCCAGACGCGGCTGAAACGCATCCTTGAAGTTGCTGCGCTCGCGTCCGCTACTTGTGTAATCGTTCAGATCGACACCGCCGAGTGCGAGGGTTTGGCGATAGGTCTGGCCAGCCGGCGCGCGGGGATCCTGGCTATTCAGCGCGGTGAGCACGTCAGCCGGAGTGCGGTAATCGGTGTAGGCGTCGCTGGTCTCGTAATCCCAACGCAATCCGAGGTTCAAGGTCAGCTTGTCGTTGACCTCCCAATCGTCCTGGACATAAACGCCGAACTGCTTATTGCGCGACTCGACGCTGCCGTCGGCGATGCCCGGAAGACCGGCACCGAACCGCACCAGATACGGCGAAGCCAGATCTCCGCCGATGTCGTAGAAGAACTGCGGGTTGTACGGGATTTGCTCGGTCGCGCTGATATCGATGACTTTGTACTTCACGCCCATCTTGACAGTGTGGTTACCGTGCCACTGCAGATCGGTAAAGGTCAAATCATCCTGGAACGAGTAACCCTTCTGCGCCTTGTCCTGAAAATTTTCGCCAGGACCGGCATTGAGGACGCGCTTGTCGCCGGTGGAGTTGATATCGCCGCGGGTCAGCACGTATCCGTTGCCGAAAGCATTGGCGCGCGGGTTGTAGCTGCCATCTTCGTAAGTGAGGTGAGCGTCGTTGATCCATCCATCGCCGGTGTACTGGTAACGCATGTCTGCTCGCTTATCGCTGTTGTCCTTCGCCGTTCCGAACGGAACGGTGCTGATGCCGTCCACACCGGTAATTTCGGTTTCGTCGCGATATTTTCCGGTCAGTTCGAAGTAATGGTTGTCGCCGACCGACAGGTCCACCTTGGCGAAATACAGGTCTTCCTTGAAAGGCGCGTTGACGCCACCGATCAACGGCCGGAACTGCGCCGGCAATTGCGCCTCGGTCACACCCTCGCCTGGCTTAATCGTAAACGGCGTGTTGTACTCCTTCGCCTCATAGGCGACGAAGAAATGCATCTTGTCTTGAATGATCGGCCCGCCAAAGGAAATTCCGTACTGCTCTTCCTTTGAATCGGTCTTCTTACCGGACTTGTCTTCGGCGGGTGTCGGCGATCTCCACGCCTCTGAGGTATGGTCCCAGAAGAAATCGCCATGGAACTCGTTGGTACCGGAACGGGTCACCGCGGTAATAGCTGCGCTGCTGAGCTGGTCGAACTCGGCTTTGTAGTTCGAGGTAATGACCTTGTACTCGCCGATCGCCGACTGTGGGAAAGGATTGCCGCGAGTATCGTCCTGGCCTCCGACCCCGCCCGGCAGGACATAGTTCTTCTGGCCGACACCGTCGATATAGACATTGATGCCGTTGGAACTTTGCGCACCGCTTCGCAGCGATGTGGAGCCATTCGACGCCTGCACGAACTGAACGCCCGGCACCGTATCGGCAAATGCCAGGAAGTTGCGCGTGCCTTGCGGCAACGCTTCGATTTGCTTGGTGGAAATGTAGGTGGCGTTCTCTGAAGTACGCACTTCCGCCAACGCCGAAGCAGTAACGGTCACCTTGTCGATGTCGGTCGCCTCGCCCGCCGGCGCAGTTTCGGCCACGCCGCCGGTGGAAACGTTGAGCGTCGCGTTCTGGCCGACCGCGACGGTCACGTTGCGGGTATTGCTCTGGCCGTCGGCGCTGACGTCGATGCGGTAGGTGCCCGGAGGCAGGCCGGCCAGGGTGTAGTTGCCGTCGGCGCCGGTCTGCACCTTGCGGGTCAGGCCGTTGGCGAGATTGGTCGCGGTGACGCTGGCGTTCGCGGCCGGGCCGGCATTGCCGCTGACCACGCCGCGGATCGTCGCGGCGGTGCCCTGGGCGAAGGCGATCGGCGCGGCCATCGCCAGGCAGCTGGCGAGCGCGCAGGCCAGCAGGCTGCGGCTGGGCCTGGAATGGCCGGATTTACTGTCGGATTTATTGCTGGAGCGACGCGAGTGGTGTGGGTTCATATGCTTTCCTCCCTCCAAGGAGCACGTACTGCAAGGTTGCAACGGTGGAGCAATCTCTGCTCTGTAATCGCTTACACGTTCGTCCAAATTTTTTTCGACGCGATCAGCCACCGCCCCCTCGGCGTACCCCGGACTCGCGCACGATCAGTTCCGGCCGCAGCGGTTCGCTCTGCCGCGGCTCGTCCATGGATGGTTGTTGCTCCTGCGCTGCGGCATCGGTGCCCAGTTGCGTCAACAGCAGACGCGCCGCCCGGGCACCGAGCTCGGCGATATTGACCCGCATGGTCGTGAGTGTCGGGTGGACATAGCGTGCAAGCGGGATATCGTCGAACCCCGCCACCGCGATGTCGTCGGGCACCTTGAGGCCCGCCTGCACGAACGAAAACAAACAGCCCAGCGCCATCATGTCGTTGGCCGCGAACACCGCATCGGGGCGCTGTGGCGCGGCCAGCAAGGCCTGGCCGGCGCGATGGCCGGAGGCCTCGTCGAACTGGCCCGGCAGCACCCATTCGCTTGCATCGGGCAACAGCCGCGCAAGCGCTTCGCGATAGCCGCGCAGGCGTTCGTGGGCATCGAAATTGTCTTCCGGGCCGGCGATGAAGGCGATGCGGCGATGACCGCAATCGACCAGGTGCTCGACCATGGCCTGGGCGCCGCCGTAATTGTCGACGCTCAGCGACAACAGGCCGGGTACGGCGCTCTGGGTGTTGATCAACACGATCGGCATGGCGGCATCGAGTTCGTCGACGATCGGCGCCTGCGCCGCGACATAGGGCGACATCACCAGCAAACCGTCGACGCGGCCGCGCATCGCGCGCAAGGCCGCGGCCTGCTCTTCCGGCCGGCCGTGATAGCTCGACACCAACAGGTGCAGGCGATGCTCGCGCGCGACCTGGTCGACGCCGCGCACCAGTTCGGAGAAGAATTCGCCGTGCAGGTCCGGCAGGACCACGCCCAAGGTGTGGGTGCGCCGGCTGCTGAGGCTGCGCGCGGCGGCGTGCGGCGTATAGCGCAAGTCCTGGGCCACCGCGAGCACGCGGCGCCTGACCTCCTCAGCCACGTTGCCATGGCCGTTCAAGGTCCGCGACACCGTCGCAACCGACACCTGCGCCGCACGGGCGACATCTTTGATCGTCACGCTCATCACGTTCCTGGACCGCCCCTCGCGGCTGGAAAGTGGCCCGACTGTAAACGTTTTCAAGAACAAGTGTAAAGCGCTTGTTATGAAAAGCGTTTAACGGCTTCCTGCACAGGCGCGCATGCTGCAGCGCGACATGCGCTGTGCGATTCAGCGCCCCGCTTCGACCGCCGTGTTCAGCCGGCGCCTTCGTCCGGCGTGCGCGCACTGATCGAGAGCGCATGGATGTCGGTGTTCATCAGATCGCCGACCGCGGCATACACCGCGCGATGACGCGCGATCGGGTTCAAGCCGACGAAGGCAGCGCTGACCACGGCGACGCGGAAATGCCCTCGCCCGTCCTGGGCGCCGGCATGGCCGACGTGACGATGGCTTTCGTCTTCGACCTCCAACGAGGCCGGCGCCAGCGCAGTCTCGATCGCATGGCGGATCGCCTCGACGCGCTGTTCGCGCGGCAGCGCCATTACGGCAGCACCTTGCGGAACGGACGCACCTCGACCCGCGCGTACACGCCGGCATCGACATAGGGATCGGCATCGGCCCAGGCGCGCGCGGCCTCGAGCGATTCGAACTCGGCGACGATCAGGCTGCCGCTGAAACCGGCCGGACCCGGGTCTTCGGCATCGATCGCCGGGCATGGCCCGGCCAGCAACAAGCGGCCCTGGTCGCGCAATGCGGTCAGGCGCGCCAGATGCGCGGGACGCGCCGCGCCGCGCGCAGGCAAGGAATCGGCGACGTCATAACCTTCGATCAGATACCACATGCCTGGACTTCGACCTCGTGAGGGACGCGCACGCCGCGCGAGGCTGCATTCTCGCAGGCTCCGGGCCGGCTTGCGCGCACCCGGTCGGCTGTATTCGCATGCGGCGCGCGCGCAAACGCATCGGCGTGCCGGCCTTGCGCCGACGAAGCGGCCCGCGTCGGCAGACGCGGGCCATTGGCGGTCACGCCACTATCGGCCGCGCCGGTTGCTGCTGTTGCTGCTGCGTCGTCTGCGGGCCCTGCTGCGCCGCCTGCGGCACATCCTGCTGCAGGCGCTGGCTCGATTGCTCGACCGGCTGGTTCGCTGCGATCGCCTTGTCGGCGTAGGCGCGGTGGTGGGTCGGGTCGTTGAGACCGCCCTGCACCGCGAACAAGCCATTGCCGTTGGCGTTGAGCGCGACGTGGTCGATCTTGGTCAGGCCGCTGACGCGGGCCTCGTAAGTCAGCGTGGCCGCGGCGTTCTCGACTTCCTGGCGATTCTTGAAACCGGCCTGCGGGCCGAGTTTCTCCAGGCCGTCGACCGCCTGCCGGAACATCGCGTTGTTCGGGTGCGCCGCATCCGACAGCAAGGGCGCACGCGCCGGGTCGGCGGTACGCGCATGGCTGTGCCCGTCGTGGGCCTGCGCCGGCTCGGCCTTCTTCAAGGCCTCCAGCGTGCGCGGACCGGCGATGCCGTCGACCTTGAGGTGGTGATCGCGCTGGAACGCCTCGACCGCTTCCTTGGTGTGCTGGCCGAACTTGCCGTCCGGCACGATCGCATGGCCCTGCGCGTCCTTATAGCCGAGCTTGGCCAACTGCTCCTGCATCGCCTTGACCTCGGGACCGCGCTCTTCCTTGCGCAGCACGCCGTCGGCCATCGCGGCGGCCTGGGCGGTCGAACCGGGGCCGCCGGGCGTGTGCACGGCGCGACCGTTGCCGGAGACGTTGCTCACTTGCGCCGGGCCGGTCAGGTTGTCCGAATGCGGCGGGCGGCGATCGGTGCTGATCGCGCCGCTGTCGATGTCGCGCACGTAACGCTCCATCTGCGGCAGGTAGCCGGTGTTGATGTCGACGTGGACGTGCTTGCCGAAGGCGTTCGGATCGCCTTTGTTGAAACCGCCCTGGATGCCGAGCGGCTGGCCGTACTCGACGCGGTCGCCGACCTTCAACTCGGTGTTGCGCAGGTCCATGTGCCGGTACTGCGCGATCATCTCGCGGTTGGGATCGTTGGCCGGGCGGTCGTAGATCTGGACGATGCCGTCGCGCGGGTCGACCCGGCCGATGTAGCCGTTGGCGACCGCGGGCACGGCCACGGCGCTGGAGCCGCCGGCCTGCAGCACGAAGTCCTTGGAAACGTAGTGGTCGCCGTCGCGCGAGACGGTCGGCGTGCCGGCGTAGTTGCCGAGCAGTTCTTCGCGCTCGCCGTTGACGGTGCCGTAGACGCGGCCGCGCTCGTTGCCGCGGGTGGGATGGTGGCGCTCGAGGTCTTCGTAATCGTGGACGTGCTGTACGCCACGACCGACCGATTCGACGATCGAATACTTGGGCATCGTACTTCTCCTTGTCGATGGTTTATCCGGACGGCCGCCCCGCTCGCGGGAGAGGCCGGGGTTCAACGCAGCTGTTGAGTCAGCTGCCAGCACCCTTGCTTGAACTCGAACACATACGCTTCCGGCTTGCCGAGGGTCTTGACCACGTCCTCATCGGGCGAGAACTCGGCCTTGACGAAGTCGACCCGCATGCGGTCGCCGCTCAGGGTCCGCTCGATCTTGACCCGGTCGAGTTGGCCGGCCTGCTTGCCGGGCTCGTCGTACGACCATTGATTGTCGACCAGGGCGATCTTGAAAGGCCCGGCCTGCTGCGGCGTCTGCGACTCCAGCAGCTTGCCCGGGTCCTTGAGGTCGCGGATCTCGATCTTCGGCGCGGAATAGGCGGAGCGTACGTTCGCCTGGTAGACGAATTGCTCGAAGAACGAGGCGAAGCCGTCTTCGCTCTTCACGCAGGCCTCGGCCGGCAACTGCACCGCCGCGCTGGCGGGGGCCGAAGGCGTCGCCTCGGCCGGCGCCGGCTGGGCAGTTGCAGGCTCGGCGGCTGCGGGCTCGGCAGAAGCCGGAGTCGCGGTCGCGGCCGGATCGGCCGTATTGGCCTTGCCGGCCTCCGGCGCGGGCGCGTTGCAGCCCGCCAACGCCAACACCAGAGCGGCGGCGACGGTCCTTGCTTGGTTCATTGCGATTCCCCAGTCCATTAGTTGTGCCTGCCCAGTCTAAATAGCTGTACGGCCCGGCGACAGGCCCCGCACAGGCCGCCGCGGCGATCGGCAAACCCGAGCGCCGTCGCGCCCGCGACCCCGGGCGGCCCGGAGCCGGCCGGCCGGTACCGCTCCCCGACCCGGCCGGCGTTCATGCCGGCGCTGGACACTGCCCGCCCCAGCCCTTACCCTAACTGTCAATTGCCCGAGGCCGGATGCAGCGGCCCGTCGCGACAGGACCCAAGCCGTCGCCACGTCAGCACCCGTACTTCCCCGCACATCATCGGTGCGCCAGTACGCCAGTGCACAGCTGCAGACCACCGGCTCACGCCCGCAACCCCCTTCGTCTCAGCCGCCACGCCTTGTCGTGACGCGCAGGCCGGGGCCGTTCGGGCCTAAAGCACACGCCTTTATAGAGTGGTCCGTAGCACCCGCAGGGAAGCTCGATCCCGGTCCTTGCACGACCTGGCGCGGCTCTCGATGCGGTCATGCGCCGCAAGCATCGTCGTAACTGCAGTGCCGACGGCCCGGAGGGGCCGGTTTCGAATGAGCAACGAACCCGCGCCCGTCGCGACCGAATCCAGCCCAGCCCCGACGACGCCTCAGCAGCAGGAAATGCCGCTGGCGATGGTCCACGGCCAGCCGGTGCTGCAGATTCCGCAGGATCTCTACATCCCGCCGGACGCGCTCGAAGTCATCCTGGACGCGTTCGAAGGCCCGCTCGACCTGCTGCTGTACCTGATCCGCCGTCAGAACCTGGAGATTCTCGACATCCCGGTCGCCGAGATCACCCGGCAATACGTGACTTATATCCAGGCCATGCACGAGATGCGTTTCGAGCTGGCCGCCGAATACCTGGTGATGGCCGCGATCCTGGCCGAGATCAAGTCGCGCATGCTGCTGCCGCGCTCGGCCAACGAGGAAGGGATCGAAGAAGACCCGCGCGCAGAGTTGGTCCGCCGCCTGCAGGAGTACGAGCGCTTCAAGAAGGCGGCCGAGGACATCGACACCCTGCCCCGCCAGGACCGCGATACCAGCCCGGCGCAGGCCTACGTGCCGGACCGGGCTTCGGTCAAACTGCCGCCGCCGGTCGATCTGCGCGAGATGCTGCTGGCCCTGCACGACGTGTTCAAGCGTGCCGAGCTGTACACCCAGCACGCGATCAAGCGCGATGCCTTGAGCGTCCGCCAGCGCATGGGCGAACTGCTGACCCGCATGTCCGATGGCGTGTTCCATCGTTTCGAATCGCTGTTCACGGTCGAAGAAGGCCGGCTCGGCATAGTGGTAACGTTCCTGGGCCTGCTGACCCTGGCCAAGGAACAGTTGATCGAGATCGTCCAGGAGCAGCCCGAAGAGGGCCGCCCGCCGGCGCCGATCTACGTCAAATCGTTGGCGCTCATGAAGGATCCCGACGAGATCGAACTCAGCAGCGAGTTCGACGACGCCGCCAACGATGACCGGGCTTCGTGACTTGGCTGTCGTGACTCGGCTGCCGCCGTCGTTCCGCCTCGCCGGGGCGGATTCGATCGGGACGGACTTGATCGGGACGGATTCGATCGGAACGGACTCGATCCCGGCAGGGGCCGGGTCCGCCTCGCCCGAACGTTCCTGCACTTCAGCCTCCGGATTCCGCGAACGCGGCCGTGATGGCCCGGACACGCAGCTCCCGCCTCGCCCGCTTCCGCTATAGCTAGATCGGCCGCCAACCGGCCGACCACCGACCCAGGCACCGATTCCCACAGGCTCCAGGGCCGATCGCCAACGCAACGATTCAGACGCATTCCATGGACCAACTCCTCGTCACCCGCATCGTCGAAGCCGCCTTGCTCGCGGCCAACCAGCCGCTCACGCTGGCGCAGCTGCATGCCCTGTTCCCCGAGGACCAGCCGGCTCCGGCCGACAGCGTCGAGACCGCGCTGGAGACCCTGCGCGAGGGCTGCGCCGAGCGCGGCGTGGAACTGGTCGAGCTGGCCTCGGGCTTCCGCTTCCAGGTCCAGGCCGACGTCCATGCCTGGGTCGCGCGCCTGTGGACCGAACGCCAGACCCGCTACACCCGCGCCACCCTCGAGACCCTGGCGCTGATCGCCTACCGCCAGCCGATCACCCGCGGCGAGATCGAACAGGTCCGCGGCGTCGCGGTCAGCAGCAACATCATCAAGGCCCTGGAAGAGCGCGAGTGGATCCGCGTCGTCGGCCACCGCGACGTCCCCGGCAAGCCGGCTCTGTTCGGCACCACCAAGACCTTCCTCGATTACTTCGGCCTCAAGCGCCTGGACGAACTGCCGCCGCTGTCGGAACTCAAGGACATCGGCGAGCTCGAACCGCAGTTGCCGCTCGACGGCGAAGCGATCGCCGCCGGCGGCATCGCCACCGGCCACGACGACGAGACCGGCCTCGATCAAACCAGCCTCGATCAAGCCAGCAACGATGCCGAAGCCGGCGAGGACGACGGCGACTCGGTCGCCGGGTCCACCGAATCGGGCGACTCGAACGACGGCGCCGACGACAGCGTCGACGGCGACGAAGCCCACACCCAATCCGACGACGCCGGCGCCGACACCAGCGCCGACGCCGACAGCGATACCGATAGCGACACCGATACCCACACCGATACAACCGTCCTTTCGGACGACCCCGAAGCCGCGCCGGGCGAGCGCGCGGCGGACGCGAACGATCACGAGCAAGACCAACACGCCGTCGAGACGACGACCGTTCCGGAATTTGAGGCCGAGTCCGAAGACGACCGGCCGGAGCAACAGAAATGACTGAAGAAAACCGCCGCAAGCTCTCACTGAAGCGCGGCAGCGATGCCGGCGCCACCGCCGAGGCGCCGCGTCTGGAAGAACGCCTGCACAAGGTCCTCGCGCAAGCGGGCCTGGGCTCGCGCCGCGCGCTCGAGCAGCGCATCGCCGACGGCCTGGTCAAGGTCAACGGCGAGACCGCACAGGTCGGCATGAGCATCAAGGGCGGCGACAAGATCGAACTCGACGGCCGCAGCTTCATCGCCAGCGCCCTGACCGAGCCCTCGCGCGTGCTGATGTACAACAAGCCCGAAGGCGAAGTGACCACGCGCGAAGACCCCGAGGGCCGTCCGACCATTTTCGATTCCCTGCCCGCTCTGAAGGGCGCGCGCTGGATCGCGATCGGCCGCCTCGACATCAACACCACCGGTCTGCTGCTGCTGACCACCGACGGCGAACTCGCCAACGCGCTCATGCATCCCTCCTTCGAGGTCGAGCGCGAGTACGTCTGCCGCGTGCGCGCACCGGAAGGCCAGGAGCAGGTTCCCGATAATCTCGTCGACCGCCTCGCCCGCGGCGTCGCTCTCGAGGACGGCCCGGCCAAGTTCGACGAGATCGAACGCATCGGCGGCAGCGATTCGCACGACTGGTTCCGCGTCGTGGTCAAGGAAGGCCGCAACCGCGAAGTGCGCCGTTTGTGGGAATCGCAGGGCTGCCAGGTCAGCCGCCTCAAGCGCATCCGCTACGGCACCGTGTCGTTGCCGCGCGAACTGCTGCGCGGCCACTCGCAGGAGTTGGTCGGCGACAAGGTCGACGCCCTGCGCGGCGACCTCGGCCTGGAAGACGGCACGCCTTCGGCGCTGACCCTGCAGCCGGTGATCGGCCAGCGCAAGGCCGCCAAGTCGACCGTGCACCTGTCCGGCGAGCGTTCGCACGGCTACGTCGGCGGCCACAACACCGCCGACGAAGGCCGCGAGCTGCGCCGCTTCGACCATGTCCGCGAAGACCGCGGCGGTCGCGGCCGCGGCGGTCCGCGCAAGCACGGTGGCCTGACGGTCAGCGGCGAAGCCGCGGCCAACCAGTCGCACAAGCCGTTCAAGCAGCGCAAGGAAAAGGGTCCCAAGCCCCTGCCCGACGGCAATCCGGCCGCGTTCCGTACCTGGTACGTGCCCGATGGCGTCGAGACCGGCCCGAGCGGCCACCGCAATCCCGACGGCCAGGGCCGTAAGCCCTACGCCGGCAAGCCGGGCGGCGCACGCGGTCCCGGCGCGGGTGCCGGTGCAGGCGCCGGTCGCGGTCGTCCGCACGGCGGCGGCCCCGGTGGCGGCGGCTTCGGCGGCGAGCGCAACGGCAACACGCCCTACGGCGGCGAGCGCCGCAGCGGCGGCGGCCAGGGTCAAGGCCAAGGTCAGGGCCAGCGCGCTCCGCGTCCCTACGGTCACCCCGGCAATGCGCCGAGCTTCCCGTCCGACCACGCCAACCCCGGCAGCTTCAATCCTTACGGCGGCGAACGTCCGCGCAGCAATGCGCGTCCGGCCGGCGGCAAGCCCGGTCCGGGCGCCCGCCCCGGCGCCGGCCCGCGTCCCGGCGGCAATGCCCGTCCGGGTGGCGCGCCCCGTCCCGGCGGCGCACCGCGTCCCGGTGGCGCAGCCCGCCCGAGCGGTCCGCGTCCCGGTGGCCCGCGTGGCGGTGGCCGCCCCGGCGGCGGCCGCGGTCCGCGCGGCGGCGTCTGAACCCAGACGTCAGCAACGCTGATGCAAGACACGACAAAGGGCGCTTCGGCGCCCTTTGTTTTTGTGCGCGCCCGGCTGTTCGTCCGCACCCGCCGAATCGCTTCGAGAGCAGGAGCGGCGTCCCACGGGGATTTCCTGCGGTCGTGAGCCGCGGCCACGCGACGACCGCTTGCATCGAAACCGCTTCGCCCGCGATCACTCCGCCCTACTTCTACGATCCCGACAACACCTCCGATCCAGGCGTCTGTCCGCGCTATCGAATATGCGTTCGCAGCAAATCCACCGTCCGCGTTGTTTTCACGACGCAGTTCCGAAGGAACTCGCGCCGATTCAGATAGCACATTAAACCGACGCGCTTGCCGGCCATTGACGCTGAAAACACGCGCAATCGCATCCGTACCGCCACTTCCATCACGCTATCGGCAGTGTCGAAAGCCGATTACGAAACCTGTTCGCGATGCGACGTTTCGTTTCGATCTGCTCGCCGAAAAACCTGCAACGAAACCCTTAAAAACAAGGAACTTTCGTTTCCGACGCGGTTATTGACGCCCCCCTGCGGCTCATGCTCAATCGCCGAGTCGCGACATCCGCAACACAGGACACGCATTCGCCAGGACGCGAATCGACGCCTTCGGCGAGGGCGATCGAAGCGGCGATCGCCCTCGCCGGCCAAGCCGAAGACCGAACCCGAATCGTTCCTGCCGGTCCATCGAATCCGAGCAATAGGCCAGGCACGCCGCAAGCATCGCGGCCTGGACCCGATACGTCCATGACGAAGCCGAGATCTCGCCATGGGCAGTCCGCAACCCGTCGTCGATAGGAGTCCGTATGCGCTACGCGAAGATCGTCCTGCTACTGCTTTGTCTGACCTTGCACGGCACCGCCGCAGCGGTCGTCGCCGGCGGCATGGTCGCGATAGACCGCACTTGGCCGAGCCAGCCCGGCGGTTACCTGGATATGGACTTCAGCATCGCCATCACCCAGGAGCCCGGCTACAACGGGCGCACCTATTGGGCGCATCAGTTCGCGCTCAAGAACGGCGACGGCGGCTACGTCGGCCTGCAACAACGCAGCAATGCCGACAAGGCACTGAATTTCTCGATCTGGCAGGCCACCGGCTGGGTCGCCGAAAGCGGCACCCTGTGCAGCCATTTCTCCCACGAAGGCAGCGGCGTGCAGTGCTGGGTCGCTTATCCCTGGGTGCAGGGCAAGAAGTACAAGATCCGCATCGTCAGCGAAGCTCCCGGCAGTTGGAGCGCCTACATCACCGATGTCGCGACCGGTGCGCGCCGCAAGGTCGCCAGCATCCAAGTGCCGCAGACCTGGGGCGGCCTCAACGAGAAGACCGTCGAGTTCCTGGAGAACTTCGCCCAGGGCGCCGATCAACTGGAAAGCTGCGCGGCCGCGCCGGCGACGAGTGCGGTGTTCTTCCGCCCCAGCGCCGAGAACGGCGCGGTCGCGCCATCGACCAGCACCAGCAAGACCTACGGCAACTGCGAATCGATCGCCCGCGCCTCCTGTACCGCGGAGCAGGACTGCATCGCCGCCGACAACAAGTTCGGCACGCTCGGTTCGCCGAAGGTGCTGCTCAACACCTACAGCGGCTATTGCCTGGATACCCTGGCCGGCGGCACTCAGGCCGGATTGTGGAGCTGCGCGAGCAACAACAACCAACTGATCGAACGCGACGACAGCTTCCGCATGATGATGCGCAGCCGCAGCCAGTGCCTGCAGGCGGAAAGCGACGGCAGCGTCCGGCTCGCGGCATGCGGCAACGGCTCGGCGCAACGCTGGATGCCGATGCCGGGCTCGGATGGGCTGTACAACGTAGACAGCGGCACCTGCCTGGACCCGCTCAACAACGCCGCCCAGGGCGCTTATCTGCGCGTCTATACCTGCCTCGGCAACGGCTATCAGAAGTGGCGCTTGAACCCCTGAGCCCCTGCCCCCCCGAACCAGGGCTCGTTTCCTGAGTGCTGCCGCCCGGATGCGACGGCTTCATCGAAGCCCGCACACCACGCCGTCATCGCCTGCGATGGCGGCGTTTTCGTTTTCGAACCCGCAAGCGCGCCGGAGACATCGACCTGCGAAGGTCTCGTGCATGCGCCATGCGCCCGGGGTTCCGCGAAGCCGGCCTACGCGGGCCCGCCCGCAGCCCATGCCGAAAGGTGGCACCATCTCGGCTACGCCCCGCAGCGATCGCCGCCGCGCCCACACCCCGACGCAGGACGACACGCCGCAACGCTGACGCCATCCGCTTCCGCCCCGTTCTGCACCGAGAAAGACCGATGCGAAACACCCGCCAACGCCGCGAACGGATCCTGCAGATGCTGGTCAAGCACGGCAGCGTGCACGTCGCGCATCTGGCCGAATCGATGGACGTGTCCACGGTGACGATCCGCGCCGATCTGGCCCAGATCGAGTCGCAGGGCCTGGCCAAGCGCAACCACGGCGGCGCCACCCTGGTGCGCACGCCGCCGCTGGAACAAGACATCCATCAGAAGGACAGCCTCAACAGCAGCTTGAAGGAATCGATAGGCGCCCGCGCGGCGCAGCTGATCCGGGCCGGCGACAACGTCATCATCGATTCCGGCACCACCACCATGACCCTCGCGCGCCATCTGCGCCACGCCGAGGGCGTCACGGTGATGACCAACGGCCTCAATATCGCCTGGGAACTGGCCAACGCGACGGGTGTCGAGGTGATGCTGACCGGCGGCCTGTTGCGCAAGCAGTCGCTGTCGTTCCAGGGCGCGCAGGCCGAGGCCAGCCTCACCAGCTACAGCTTCGATGCGCTGTTCCTCGGCGTCGACGGCCTCGACCTGCAGTTCGGTCTGAGCACGCATCACGAAGGTGAAGCCAGCCTCAACCATCGCATGGTCGAACGCGCGCGCAAGGTGATCGTGCTGACCGACGCGTCCAAGTTCGGCCGCGTCGGCCTGCATCGCATCGCCCAGTTGGAATGCGTGCATACCATCATCACCGACTCCAGCATCAGCCCGGAATACAGCCAGGGGCTGCTGCGTCTCGGCATCGAGCTGATCGTCGTCGACTGAGGCCGACGACGATCAGTCTTACAGCCCCAGCTCGCTGAGCCCCGGGTGATCGTCGGGACGCCGGCCCTGCGGCCAATGAAACTTGCGTTCGCTCGCCGCGATCGGCCGGTCGTTGATGCTCGCCAGACGCACCGCCATCAGGCCGTCGTCGCCGAACTCCCAGTTCTCGTTGCCGTAGCTGCGGAACCATTGCCCGGAATCGTCGCGCCATTCGTAAGCGAAGCGCACTGCGATGCGAGCGCCGTCGAAGGCCCACAGTTCCTTAATCAGGCGGTAGTCGAGCTCGCGGGTCCACTTACGTTCGAGCAAGGCCACCGCGGCTTCGCGGCCGTCGACGAATTCGGCGCGGTTGCGCCAACGGGTATCGACCGAATAAGCCTGGCCGATGCGGGCCGGGTCGCGCGAATTCCAGGCGTCTTCGGCCAGGCGGATCTTTTCGATGGCGCTGTCGCGGGTGAACGGCGGCAAGGGCGGACGGGTATGCATGAGGGCGGCTCCAGAGCGCACGTAGACGAACCAGTCTACTTGGATAAGAATTGATGTAGACAGATCGGTCTACATGGTAAAATTACCTCATGTAGACAGAGCTGTCTACACGATTGGCGCCGGTAGACGAATCGGTCTACCATCGCGCCATGAACCGCAAAGCCGCTTCGCCTGCCCAGCCAGTGCCCGCCCGCGAGCGGATCCTGCAGACCGCCCACGATCTGTTCTATCTCGAAGGCATCCGCGCCACCGGCATCGACCGGGTGATCGCCGAGTCCGGCGTCACCAAGGTCACGCTGTACCGGCATTTCCCGAGTAAGAACGCCCTGATCCTGGCGTTCCTGCACTACCGCCACGAGCGCTGGATGACTTGGTTCGATGCGGCCTTGCAGCGCCACGGCGCAGCGCCCGGACACGGCGCCGAGGCGCTGGTGCCGGCCCTGGCGGAATGGTTTTCCCATCCGCATTTCCGCGGCTGCGCCTTCATCAATGCCGTGGCCGAGATCGGCCCGGCGCTGCCCGAAGCGGTCGAATGCTCGCGCCAGCACAAGCGCGAGCTCGCCGAACGCATCGCCGCGCTGCTGCCGGCGTCGGCCGAACGCGATGCGCGCACCGCTGCGATCGCCCAGGCCTTCGACGGTGCGATCGTGCGCGCTGCCGCCGATCCCGCCGCTGCACAGGACGCCCTGAATGGACTCGCGCTGACCATCGAGGCCTTATCGGCGGCGAATCGCTGAGCGAAACGCCGAGCAGAACGGGCCCCACGTCACGCGTCGCGCGTGAACCCCGTTGCAGGCTCGACTCACTTCACACAGACCCCATACGGGCTTCGTCGAGCCTGCCCAGACTGCACCGGTCTCCCCACGAGAAACCGGAATGAACCTCGACCCCCAAGCCTACGACTGCGACCTGGTCGTCGTCGGCGCCAGCTTCGCCGGCGCCGCCTGCGCCCTGGCCGCCGCGCGCGCCGGCCTGCGCGTGGTGGTGCTCGAACGCAAGCGCGACCCCGGCGAGAAATTGCGCACCACCGGCATCGTGGTCAAGGAAGCCGCCGAACAGACTTGGCTGAGCCGCGCGCCGGCCGGCTGCCTGCACCGCGTCGAACGCGTACGCCTGTATTCGCCGCGCCTGCGCAGCATGGCCTTGAGCGCACCGGGTTATTACTTCCTGACCACCGACACACCGCGGCTGATGCGCTGGCTGACCCAGGAACTGGTCCGCCACGGCGTCGAGTTGCGCCTCGGCACCTCCTTCACCCAGGCCGAGCGCGAGGACGACGGCTGGCGCATCGAAGGCGTGGGCCGCACCCGTTTCCTGGTCGGCGCCGACGGCGCCAAGTCGCGCGTCGCCGAGCGCACCGGACTGGGCCAGACGCGCGAGTTCCTCTACGGCATCGAGTACGAGTTTCCCGGTGCCGCCCTGCCCGAGTCCGGCGCCCTGCACTGCTTCGTCAGCAAGCGCTACGCGCCCGGCTACATCGGCTGGGTGGCGCAGAACCCGACCGGCGTCCAGGCCGGCCTGGCGGTGCGCCACGACCCCGAACGCGCGCGCGTGCCCGACATCGACGGCTTCCTGCAGCGCGTGCGTTCGGTGGTCGGCCTTGACGCCGATGTGCAGCCTGCGGCGACCCGCGCCGGCCTGATCCCCTGCGGCGGCCCGGTGTTTCCGCTCGCCCGCGACGGCGTGATGCTGACCGGCGACGCCGCCGGCATCGTCTCGCCGGTCACCGCCGGCGGCATCCACTCGGCCTGGGCGCACGGCGAAACCCTGGGCCAGGCGATCGCCCTGCATGCGCTCGGACAGGGCCCGGCGCCGGAATCGGTCGCCCGCGACAGCGCCCCGCGCTTCCGCCGCAAGCGTGCGCTGCGCTGGGCCTTCGATCATTTCCAGTTCGACTGGCCGTTCGACCTGCTGTTGCATTCGGCGCCGCTGCGTTGGGCCGCCGAACAGGTCTATTTCCACAAACGCGGCAGCCGCGAACCGGACGAGGCCGCCGCATCGCGGCCTTCGGAAAGCCTGTGAACATGCGCCACGGCGCGCTCGACACCTGCGAGCCGGCGTACAGTGGCCGCATGACCCTGTCTGCCCTGCCCGCTACGCTCGCCTGTCTGTTGGCCGCCGCCTTGGCCTACGGGGACGCGACGGCTGCGCCCGCTGCGGCCGCCTTGCAGGTCGAGATCGACTCGCGCCAGCAGGACTTACTGCTGGTCGACGGCGCCAGGCGCAAACCGCTCAAGCTCGCGCGCATCACCGATGTCGACGGCGCCGTCGAGCGGCGCGCGCTGCTGGCCGACTCCGGCCACGGCCCGGCCGAACTGCGTTATCTGTTGATCGAGGTCGACACCGCCAGCCGCAGCGACCGCACGCAGGGCCATTGCGGCGCCGGCATCGAGACCGACCTGGTCTGGCTGGCGCTCGATGCCGCCCTGCAGGTGCGCAAGCACGACGCCTACCGCATAGCCTCCTGTCTGCAGTCGATCGAAGCGGGCGAGCGTGTCGTCGCCGCCGATGGCTCGCTGCGCGTGTCCTTGCTGCGTCCTGGGCGCGACGGCGAACCCGATCGCGAGGTCACCGTGCGTTACGACGCCGCCGACCCGAGCCAGGGCCTGCAGGTCCACGACCGCCTGCGCTGAACGCTGCCGTCCCTTATCCAACGAAGCGGCGTGCTCGCGCCAGGGCAGGAGCGACGGCCTGCCCGAGCTGCTCCTGCCGTTGCTGTTGCTGTTGCTGTTGCTGTTAAAGGTTGGCGCAGCTCCGAACTTGAGAGAACACCTGGAGACCCGGAGGGCGGCGCACAGGACGTGCGCCCAGCCTTTAAAAAGGAATGACTCGATAGGACAAGGATGTCCTATC
>NZ_JBQEOE010000010.1:0-42274 GCF_052045105.1 Lysobacter sp. 22409
CGGGACATCCCTGTCCCGATGAAAAACGGCGCGCATCCCTGCGCGCCGCCCTTCGGGTCTTCGATTGCCTTCGCTAGTGCGAATCGGCGCACAGCAACAGCAAAATCCTTGCGGCAACGGCAACGGCAACGGCAACGGCAACGGCAACGGCAACGGCAACGGCAACGGCAACGGCAACGCCGTTGAAGCGGATGCGCGCATCGCGACCGACGACGGGCGCGGAATGTATGCGGTCGCGGCTCGCGCCGCTCCTACCCAGGAGCCCGAACTGCGGGAAGTGACGGCGCGAGATCGGGGCGGTGCGGTCGCGGCTTATGGCCGAAGGAAGTCCAGTAGGACGCCGCTCCTACAGAAGCCGAGCGCGAGCCCGAGCGAGTCGGTACGAGCTTGCGCGGATCCAGCGCGAGGCCGCGCCGATCAAAGCGCAAAGCGCAAATACCGGCCCTTGGACGTCTGCGAATTACGCAAGTCGATCCGCGCCTGCAATCCTTCGAGCCGCTGTGTACGCGGCAACAGATAGGCGTGCTGGAAGCGGAACGGGCGGCCCGGCAGGGCGATGATCGATTTGTATTGCGCGTCGTAACCGCTGCCGCAGGTGTTCGGCAGCTTGGCGCCGCTCAGCCGCGGCAGGCCGGCCGGATTCGCGTCCCACAAGCGGCCCTGCGCATCGGACACCTGGCCCTTGCACAGGTCCAGGGCCTTGGCCTGGGTGCCGGAATCGGCGATCACTTCGAATTGCAGCAGCAAAACTCCGGCGTCCTTGCGCAAGGGGCCGCCGATGCGCGGGTCGCGCGGGGCCAGGGCTTCGGCCGAGACCAGGCGCCAACGCGCGCCTTCGTACTGCGCCCACTCGCCCTTGGGCACGTCGATGGCGTGCGAGGGGTGACGGTTCTGGTAGGCCTGCAAGGCCTCGCGGTAGGGCGCATAGATCGCCCAGGCGCCGAACACCAGGGTGCCCAGCAGCCACAGTGCGTTGCGCCGCCACCAACCGGCCGGAGCCGTGCGGGCGGTGTCGGGCTCGGAGGGTTCGGGCGTCATCGGCGCGGAACTTATGGGCGTGGAACTCATGGGCGCAGGTCCAGTACCGGCTTGGCTTCGGCCATCAGCTTGCGCGCGCGCGCCGCATCGATGCCCAGGTCGACGTCGACCAGGCTGTCGCCGCCGCGCGGCAGGCCGTTGCCCCAGTAGAACTGCAGATGGGCGCCCTGCAGACGGTCGGCCGGCACTTCGAAGAACCAGGCGCCGCTTTCCGGCAGGCCGGGGACGACCACGCGCTCGCGCAGGTTGAGGCCTTTGAGTTTCGGCCGGTCCTGGCTGGAGGCGACATAGGTCAGGCCGTCGCGGGTGAGCAGTTGCGCGCCGACGTAGCCGCTCTGGTCGCGTGCTTCGACTTTGGCGACCACCGACAGCCACACCCCGGGGGTGCGCAGCAGATAGTCCTCGGGATGGCTGTAGTCGCCCTTGAGCAGATAGGCGTGCGCGGCCTTGAAGCCGGTGACGTCGACGGCGAAGTTGCGGCCTTCGACCCGGCCCAGGCCTTGCGCGTGCTGCACCAAGGGCGTGTCGCGCTGTTCGTAGCTGGACTCGCCCTTGCGCAAGGCGACCACCGCGATCAGAGCCAGGAGAATCCACAGGGCGTCGCGCCAGCGCCAGCGCGGCAGGCGCCAGGCGGTGCGGGCGGCGGCGGGCGCGCTCACGGCGCCACCGCCCGGTCGCGCAGGTCCTGCACGGCCATCGCGTACTTGGCGGCGGGCTTGCCCTGGACCCAGGCGCCTTCGTCGTTGAGATAGGCCTTGGCCTTGTAGGCGCGAGCGAATACGCCGAAGGTCGCTTGCGGCGTGTAGACGTAATTCTTCGGCAAGGTCCAGACCAGGTCGATGCGTTGCTTGAGGCGCGGATGCAGGTCGCCGGCGACGGAGTGGTCGTCGGACCTCATCAGCAGGTCGGACTGGATCGGTTCGCGCTTGCTCGACACCAGGATCAGGTCCTGCTGCGGATAGCCGAACGCGCTGAAGCTGCGCGGCGTGCGGTTTTCGACCTCGACCTGCAGCACCAGGTAGGACTTCGGGTTGAAGGCATCGATGCGGCCGCCGGGCTTGTAGCGCGCGACCCAGGCCCGCAGCGGCGTCACCGCGAGGGCGCCGCCCTGGTAGCGATGGCCGGCCTTGTACTCCGGCAAGGGCTTGCTCTTGGCCTGGCCGAAGCCGCCGAGTGCGGCGGTGGCGACGACGGCGACGAGCGCCACCGCCGCAGCGCCCTGCCACCAGGGGTTGCGTGCCGTCTGGACCAGTTCGTCCTTGTTCGCCATGCCGCTGTCTGCCGATCGAGTGGCGGCACCCTATCACAGCGTGAAGGCCGCACCGCGCGCGGAAATCTCAATACCGGATGCGGCGGCCGCGCGACGCGGGGCCGCGCTTGCGGCTCAGGCCGGTTCGTCGGGAATCAGGGCGCTTTCGAGGCGGGCGATACAGTCCTTGAGCCAGAGCTTGCGCTTCTTCAGGCGCTTGACCGTAAGTTCGTCGGCCTGCGGGTCCAGGCCCAGGCGGTCGATGGCCGCGTTCAGATCGCGATGTTCCAGGCGCAGCTCGGCGAGCTGGCGGGCGGTCTCGGCGGGATCGGCGCTTCCGGTCATGCGCATCAGCTTAGCGCGCCGCCACGACCAACGTCATCGGCCCCCTCGATCGGCGCGCGGGCGGTGTTCACCGACCCGTAGCGTAGAATTGGCGCCCTCATGAGCATCGTCCTGCCCCTCGCCGAACCGATCCGTCCCGCCCGCGCCGAGGCCCGCCGCGGCAGCGACGGCGAACGCCTCGCCACCCGCCTGCGCCATCAGGTCGGCCGGGCGATCGCCGATTTCGGCATGATCGAAGAGGGCGACAAGGTCATGGTCTGTCTGTCCGGCGGCAAGGACAGCTACACCCTGCTCGACGTCCTGCTGCAGTTGCAGAAGAAGGCGCCGGTGAAGTTCGAGCTGGTCGCGGTGAACCTGGACCAGAAGCAGCCCGACTTTCCCGAGCACGTGCTGCCGGCCTACCTCGAATCGATCGGGGTGCCCTACAAGATCCTCGAGCAGGACACCTATTCGGTGGTGACCCGGGTCGTGCCCGAGGGCAAGACCATGTGTTCGCTGTGCTCGCGCCTGCGGCGCGGCGCGCTCTACACCTATGCCGAGGAACAGGGCTTCACCAAGATCGCCCTGGGCCACCACCGCGACGACCTGGTGGCGACCTTCTTCCTCAACCTGTTCTTCCACGCCAAGCTCAGCGGCATGCCGCCCAAGCTGCTGTCCGACGACGGCAAGCACGTGGTGATCCGGCCGCTGGCCTACGTGCGCGAGGACGACATCGTCGACTACGCCGCGATCAAGGGTTTCCCGATCATTCCCTGCAACTTGTGCGGCTCGCAGGAGAACCTGCAGCGCAAGCAGGTCAAGCGGATGATGGACGCCTGGGAACGCGAGACGCCCGGCCGCATCGAGACCATCTCGCGCGCGCTCGGCGACATCCGCCCCTCGCAGTTGAGCGATCCGAAATTGTTCGATTTCCTCGGCCTGGGACAGGCCGGCGGCGTGCCGGCCGCCGACGCGCCGGTGTGGCTGGACGCAACGATTGATACCAACGACGCGCAGACTGGATGAGGCGTCGTTTCTTCGGCCCCGCCTCAGGGGCTTCATCGCGATATGACTCTGAAGTTTCCGGATTCCCGCTTTTGCGGGAATGACGAGCCAGAGCATTCGACTCCATTCCTCTCCAATTCGGTCCTTCGATGTTCTTTCGCAATCTGACCTTCTTCCGCTTTCCCACCACCCACAAGCTCGACGAACTGGATAAAGGCCTGGAAGAGTGCAGGCTCAAGCCGGTCGGCCCGCTCGAACTGTCCTCGCGCGGTTTCATCTCGCCGTTCGGCCGCGACGCCGAGGACGCGATGATGAGCAACCGCATCGGCGACGCGATCTGGCTGACCTCGGGCGGCGAAGACCGTCTGCTGCCGGGTTCGGTGATCAACGACATGCTGGCCAAGAAGCTCGCCGAAATCGAGCAGAAGGAAGGCCGCAAGCCCGGCGGACGCACCCGCAAGCGCCTCAAGGACGAGCTGATCGTCGACCTGATGCCGCGCGCCTTCATCAAGCCCAGCCGCACCGACGCGATGATCGATCTCGAACACGGCCTGGTCATCGTCGACACCTCCAGTCGCAAGACCGGCGAGAACGTGATCAGCGAGATCCGCCGCGCCATCGGCAGCTTCCCGGCCCTGCCGCTGAACGCCGAGATCGCGCCGCGTTCGATCCTGACCGGCTGGGTCGCCGGCGAGGAACTGCCCGACGGCATCAGCCTGGGCGACGAGTGCGAGCTACGCGACCCGGTCGACCAGGGCGCGGTGGTCAAGTGCCAACGCCAGGAGCTGGAGAGCGACGAGATCGCCAAGCACCTGGAAACCGGCAAGCAGGTCACCCGTCTGGCGCTGACCCTGGACGATCATGTGTCGTTCGTGATCGGCGAGGACCTGGTGGTGCGCAAGTTCAAGCTGCTCGACGGCGCCGTGGACCAGCTCGAACACAGCGAAGGCGACGGCCTGCGCGCCGAACTGGATGCGCGTTTTGCGCTGATGAGCGCGGAAGTGAAGCGTCTGTTCCGGGTGCTGGAATCGGCCCTGAAGCTGAGCAAGGTCGAGGCCTGATCCACGCCGGCTTTCGCACCACAACCCCTCTCCCGCTTGGCGGGAGGGGGTAAGGGCATCGAGTCGCACGCAAAGCGTTTCCGAGGAACTCGATGGTCGAGCGAGCCGCCTCTTCGAAGGTCCTGATACGTCGTCATTGAAGTTTCACTGCGCCGCCGCATCGTCGCAGCGTCCGTGGCGTTATGCTTCGCCCATGGCGGTCCCCCACCCATGACGAGCCTCCTGCGCCTGCTGACCGGCAAGCCGCAAGCCGCCTCGCGCACGGTCTCGCGCGAAACCCTCGCGATCGACCTCGGCAACGGCCGCGTGGTCGAGGTCTTGCGGGTGCGCGATCCGCGGGCGCGCCGGATCAAGCTCAGCGTCGATGAACGCGGCCCGCGCCTGACCCTGCCGATGCGCGCCAGCGAGATCGCCGGCCAGCGTTTCGTGATCGAACACGGCGACTGGCTGCTGGCCCAGATCGCCCAGGCCGACAGCGACGCGGCCCGTCTGCAGCCGCACGTCAGCGCGAGCATCCCCCTGCGCGGCGCGGACCTGCCGGTGCGCTGGCAGAGCGCGCGCTACCTGCGCCTGCAACTCAACGAAGACGCGCTCGACATCGCCGCGCCCGAGGCCGTCAACGCAGCCGCGTTGCAGCGCGCCCTGCGCGATTTCTACGAAGGCCAGGCCCGCGCCGACGTCGGCCGCTGGCTGCCGAAGTACCTGCCCGGCCTGCCGCGCGCGCCGTCGCGGTTGCGCTATCGGGTGATGTCCTCGCAATGGGGTTCGCTCGCACCCGACGGCGCGCTGACCTTGGACTTGTCGCTGGTGTTGGCGCCGCCGCCGGCGTTCGAGTACGTGCTGGTGCACGAGCTCTGCCATCTGATCCACGCCGACCACTCGCGGGCGTTTTGGCGCGAAGTCGAGGCGCGCTGCCCCGATTGGCGCGATCAGCGCGAGTATTTCCGCGCCTCCGGCCGCAGCCTCAAGGCTGGCCTGCGCCGCTTGATCGCTACCGACGCATAAGCTAGCGCTCAGCCGGCTGCCCGATCGGCGCGCTCAGCCGACGCGCTTAACCGGCGAGGAAGGCGCGGAACAGTTCGCCGACGTCGCGCGGCTGCTCCATGTGCAGGTGATGGGTTCCGGCCAACACGTGCATCTCGCCGCGCGGCAGCAGGGTCGCGCGTTCGCGGCGCAGCTCGTCGGGCATATAGGCCTGGGCCGGGTCGGCCCAGACCATGCAGGTCGGGCTTTCGATCGCCGCGATCAGCGAGCGCATCTGTGCCTCGCTCATGCGCATCGCCGTGGTCAGGGTCAGGCGGGGATCGCTGCGCCAGACGAAACCGCCCTGGCTTTCGTCGCTGCGCACCGGCGCCACGCCGCGTTCGACCAGCAGGCGCGCGACCGGTTCGCTGAGGCTGTTGGCGGTCATGCGCGCGCGCACCGCGGTGGCGATGTCGCCGAACACGCGCAACTGTTTGCCGACCAGCGCGGCCTGGCCGGCGAAGGCCTCGCGCAGGCGCGCGGCGACGCGGTCTTCGGGTTCGGCCAGCGAGCCCAGCGCTTCGATCAGCAACAGTCGGTCGACCCGCTGCGGCGTGGCCGCGGCGACGACGCTGGCGGTGGCGCCGCCGAGCGAATGGCCGAGCACATGGAAGCGATCCCAGCCCAAGGCGTCGGCGACTGCGAGCGCGGCGCGCGCGGCGGTGATCAAGGTGTAGTCGGCGGCCGGCGGCAGATGCGCGCTGGCGCCGTGGCCCGGCAAGTCCGGGGCGACCAGGTCGAAGCCCTCGAACCAGGGCGCGATCGGCACGAAGCTGGCGGCGTTGTCGAGCCAGCCGTGCAGGGCGAGCAGGCGCGGCGCGCCGATCTGGCCGTTGCGCAGGCCGGCCAGGCGGCCGAATACGCTGTCGACGGCGAATTCCTGCAACGCCGTCATCGCTCCCAGGCTCCGAGCGCGCGCCGGGCGATGCCGGCCAGCAGTGCGGCATGCGCCGGCGACTCGTTGAGACAGGGGATGTAGCGCAGCTCGCCGCCGTGTTCGGCGAAATCCTCGGCCAGCATCATCGCGACCTCTTCCAGGGTTTCCAGGCAGTCGACCGCGAAGCCGGGCGCGACCACGTCGACGCGCTTGATGCCGCGCGCCGCCAGCGCATCCAGGGTGCCGGCGGTGGATGGCTCCAGCCAGCGTTCGCGGCCGAAGCGCGATTGGTAAGTGAGCGTCCAGGCCGCATCGGGCAGGTGCAGGGCCCGGGCGATGGCGCGCGCGCTGGCTTCGCACTGGCGGGCATAAGGGTCGCCGCCGTCGACGAAGCGTTGCGGCAGGCCGTGGAACGAGAACAGCAGGTGCTCGCCGGCGCCCTCGTTGGCGCGGTGGCGATGGATCGAGTCGGCGATCGCCGCGACCCAGTCCGGATCGTCGTGATAATCGTCGACCAGACGCGTCGCCAGGCCTTCGGCACGGCCGAGCACGTCGCCGACCGAGGCGGTGGTCGAGGTCGAGTACTGCGGATACAGCGGCAGGGCCAACACACGTCGCACGCCCTCGGCCTGCAGCCGTTGCAACAACTGCTTCCACGACGGTTGGCCGTAGCGCATCGCATGCAGCACGCGCACCTCGGGCAGCTCTTGCTGAACGGCCTGGGCGAGGCGGCGCGTGTGCACGGCCAGCGGCGAGCCTTCCGGCAGCCAGACGCTGGCGTATTTGTTGGCGACCTTGCCGCTGCGCAGGGGCAGGATGGCGAAATGCAGCAGCGGGCACCACAGCCAGCGGCTCATGTCGACCACGCGGCGGTCGTGCAGGAACTCGGACAGATAACGGCGCACCGCGCGCGTGTTCGGCGCCTCGGGCGTGCCGAGATTGACCAGGACCACGGCGGTGTCGGCGGTGGAGGGGGCGTCGCGGTCGGTGATGCTGGCGGTTGCGGGCATGGGCATAGGATGACACCCGGCGCCCCGCCTGCGAAATCTCCGCGGGATCGAAGTTTTCGATGGCAGCGATAGGCGGGGGGGATGAGGCGGCGAGACGCTGTGTCGCTCGAGCGTTCGTACGTGCGTGTCGCAGGTCCCGCGTCGGCGTGCGCCCGATCGGCGATCATATCCGGACGGAGCGACGCCACGCGCCCCTGGACCAGATATCCCGACCGCAGCCGTATCCTGGAGAAGCGCGCGTGAGCAAAGCCGTACTGAAGATTGCCGTACCGACGATAGCGGGGTTGATCCTGGGATCCAGCCTGCCCCTGGCCGCACAACAGATTCCCGACCGCGACTACCGCGCGCCGATCCTGGCGCCGACCTACGCTAAAGGCACCGGGCCGGTGGTGTGCCTGGACGAGGCCCACCATAACTTCCACACCCTCGACGGCCGCTATTGGTCGTTCGGCGAGCTGTTGCGCCGCGACGGCCATTCGGTGCGGCCGCTGCGCGGCAGGCTCGAGGCGGCGACGCTGGCGCCGTGCGCGATCGTGGTGATCGCCAATGCGCAGCCGAGCGATGCCGATTGGAACGACTACCCCAGCCCCACCCCGTCGGCCTTCAGCGACGCCGAGATCCGCGCGACCCGGCGTTGGGTCCAGCGCGGCGGCAAGCTGTGGCTGATCGCCGACCATATGCCGCTGGCGGGCGCGGCGGCGTCGTTGGCGCGGGCGTTCGGGGTCGAGTTCAGCGACGGCTTCGCGATGCCGGGCTTCGACGCCGATCCGCAGCGGCGTGCGGCGATCTTCAAACAGCCGACGCTGTTCCGGCGCAGCGACGGCACCCTCGTCGCGCATGCCGTACTGCGCGGTCGTCGCAGCGGCGAAACGGTGACCCAGGTGCGCAGTTTCACCGGCCAGGCCTTCCGCTTGCCGGATGGCGCCGAGCCGGTGCTGGCGCTGCCGTCGGGCTATGTCTCGCTGCAACCGCTCAAGCCCTGGCAATTCCATGCCGATACGCCGCAGATTCCGGTCGCGGGCTGGTCGCAGGGCGCGGTATTGCGGGTGGGGGCAGGACGCGCTGCGTTCTTCGGCGAGGCGGCGATGTTCACCACGCAGCTGCAAGGTCCGGATAAGCGCCCGATGGGCATGAATGCGCCCGGGGCGGAGCAGAATTTCCAGCTCGCCTTGAACGTAGCGCATTGGCTGTCGGGCCGGCTCGACGCCGACGCGCCCTCGCCGAAGCCGGCGCGATAAGCGCGCGGCCGCATTGCGCCGGTTCGCGCNCGAGCCGGCCGCCCTTCAGCCGCGATTCGGCGAAGATTCATCGCCGAATCGCTAGCCTCGCAAAAGGCTCGTTCCTGCGATCGGGCCCGTTACGATGAACGTGCCCGCTGCGCGTTCGCGACCTGCCGAACCGGCGCTGTCGAGCCGGTGCAGCGTCGATGCGACGTACCGTCGAGCGCGCCGAGCATGTTCTACTTCCGAACATGTCTGTTTCCGCCGTCCGCCGGAGTCCCCCATGTCCCGTTCCTTGCCTCGCGTCCTGAGTCTGAGTCTCGCCCTGAGCCTGGGTATCGCCGCCACCGCCGCCGTGGCCGGCCCGACCGAGGATCAACGCGCACGCGACGCGGTGCGCGTGCTCGGCGACATCCAGCAAATTCCCGAATCCTCGATTCCCGACAAGCTGTTCGACGAAGCGCGCGCGATCGTCGTGGTGCCCGACACCCTGAAGATCGGCCTAGTCGTCGGCGGTCGCCGCGGCCACGGCCTGGTCTCGGTCAAGAACCCGGACGGCACCTGGTCGAACCCGAGCTTCGTCAAGCTCACCGGCGGCAGCTTCGGCTTCCAGGCCGGCGTGCAGTCCTCCGACATCGTCCTGGTGTTCCGCGGCGACCGCGGCCTGGATTCGATCGTCAACGGCAAGGTCACCCTCGGTGCCGACGCCAGCGTCGCCGCCGGCCCGGTCGGCCGCACCGCCGCGGCCGCCACCGACGGCCAGCTCAAGGCCGAGATCTGGTCGTGGTCGCGCGCACGCGGCCTGTTCGCCGGCATCGCTCTCGACGGCGCCGCGCTGTCGATCGACGACGACGCCAACCAGGCCGTCTACGGCGAAGGCAGCACCCCGCGCATGATTTTCGAGGGCCGCGCGAACGGCCAGCCGTCCACTGCCGTGGTCGATTTCCGCGACCGTCTCGAAGAGGCCAGCGCGACCGCGCGCGCCAACCGCACCGCCGAGGACCAGCGCCCCGCGCTCGGCGCCACGGTCTATCCGGAATCCGGGATCACCCCCGCCCAAGCCGCGGCCGCTGCCCAGGCCGCGCCGGCGCGGACCCGCCTGGCGCCGGCCGAGCCGGCCCAGCCGCAGCCCGTTCAGGGCCAGCCGCAGCCGTTCGAGACCGTGCCGGCCAACCCGGCCAAGGTCGAACCGCTGCCCTGATCGGCCTGCCGGTTGCGGTTCGATGGCGGCCGCATGACGGTTCGCCAACGGCCGCGCCGCGCCGGTGCGTGACCGCAGGCTCATTAGCCCGTGGCCGGGCAGTGTCGATCTGTATCGGACGGCCGGTGCCGCAACCTTCTGTTACAAAGGTTGCGGTATCCTCACGGCCCCGGTTGCGCGCATCGACATCGCGCCGGCCGCGGACGAGCTGATCGGACCAGCCGGCTTGAGGTTCTCATCCACTATCAACGGGTTTAACGGGACACCGCCATGGGCAGCATGAGTTGGATTCACTGGGTCGTCGTCCTGCTGATCGTCGTTCTGGTTTTCGGCACCAAGCGTCTGGGCAACATCGGCAAAGACGTCGGCGAAGCCGTGAAGGGCTTCAAGAAGGGCATGCACGACGACGACAAGCCGACGCAGCAGCTCAACGACGAAACCCGTCAAGACAACGCCTCCGACAAGACGCCGTCCTCGCGCAACGACGAGCACACCCCGCGCTGACGCTCGCGGCCCCGACGCGCTCCGCCCTTCCGCAGGCCAGCCCCAGACCATGTTCGACATAGGCTTCTCGGAAGTCTTCGTGATCGCGATCGTGGCTTTGATCGTGCTCGGTCCCGAACGCTTGCCCAAGGCCGCGCGTTTCGCCGGTCTGTGGGTGCGGCGCGCCCGGGCGCAGTGGTATTCGGTCAAGTCCGAACTCGAGAACGAACTCGCCGACGAGGACCTCAAGCGCAGCCTGCGCCAGGCCCAGGACGACCTGCGCGACGTGCAGGGCCAGTTGCGCGACAGCGGCCGGGCCATGCGCGACGAAGTCGATGCCATGAACCGCAGCATCGCCGCGCCGGTCGGCGCCGCCGCCAGCCAACCCGAGGACGTCCCCGCCGACAGCGCGACCGCCTCCGGCGACGCGCACGGCGCCGAGCCGGCTTCAACCGAGCCGGCTGAGCAAGCGCCGGCCGAGCCGGCTGCGGACGCACCGCCGACCCACGATTACGCCAGCGCCGCCTTGCCGGACTACCGCCCTTCCTCCAAGACACCGACGCCGAACGATGAGCGACGCTGAATCCCGCGCGCCGCAAGCCGGCGGCCCCGGCGACGATGCCTCGCCCGAACCGCGTCTGCTCGATCACCTGATCGAACTGCGCGCACGCCTGTTGCGCGGCGTGACCGGGCTGATCATCGTCTTCCTCGGCTTTCTGCCGTTCGCCAACAAGCTCTATCACTACCTGGCGACGCCGCTGCTGGCCAAGCTGCCGGCCGGCAGCCAGCTGATCGCGGTGGAAGTCGCCTCGCCGTTCTCGGCGCCGCTCAAGCTGGCGTTCTTCGCCGCGCTCATGGTCACCATGCCGTGGCTGCTGTACCAGGCCTGGGCCTTCGTCGCGCCCGGCCTGTACCGGCGCGAGAAACGCCTGGCCCTGCCGCTGCTGGTGTCGGCGCTGGTGTTGTTCTACGCCGGCTGCGCGTTCGCGTTCTTCCTGGTGTTGCCGTCGGTGTTCGGTTTCCTGGTCAAGGTCACCCCGGTCGGCGTGGCGATGATGACCGACATCAACGCCTACCTGGATTTCGTGCTGATCCTGTTCCTGGCCTTCGGCATCAGCTTCGAGGTGCCGGTGGCGCTGGTGATCCTGGCCCTACTCGGTTGGGTCACCCCGGCCCAGCTCAAGGAAGCGCGCGGTTACGCGGTGGTCGGCATCTTCGTCATCGCCGCGGTGATCACCCCGCCGGACGTGGTCTCGCAGCTGATGCTGGCGATTCCGATGTGCATCCTCTACGAGATCGGCATCATCGCCGCGAAATGGGTGGCCTCCGACCGTCGCGACCGCGACGGCGAGGACGACGCTTCGAGCGGGGACGCGCGCGACCGATGAGCGCACCGGCGAGCGCGCCGGCCGGGTTCTGGCCGCGCTACGCGGCCTGGTCGTTGGATGCGGCCGCGGTCGCCGCGGCGACCAGCGTCATCGGCGCCGGCCATTGGCTGGCCCTGGCCGAATCGGCCCGGCGGGCCTATGCGGCGATGGCCGCGCGCACCGCCGAGGTGATGGCCGATTCGGTGCTCGACGACCTGTCATTCGGCGGTTTCGCGCAACGGCTGCTCGCCGATCCGGCCCTGCATGCGGCAGCCACGACCACGGCGACCGCACTGACCGCGCTGGTGTTCGGCTGGATGCTCGCCTTCGCACTGCTCGGCGCGGTGTATGAGCTCGGTTTCGTGCTGTCGCCATGGCAGGCCACGCCCGGCAAGCGTGCGCTGGGCCTGCGCGTGACCGGCATGGACGGACAGGCGCTCGGCCTGGGCCGCATCGCCCTGCGTTATTTCGGCGGCGGTCTGTCGTGGCTGAGCTTGAACATCGGCCATCTGCTGGCGATGGCGAAACCCGAACACCGCGCCTTGCACGACCGTCTGGCCGGTGCGCGCGTGGTGCGCGACGGCGACGCGCGCATGCCGCTGTGGGGCTGGGCCTGGGTGTCGCTGCAGCTGTCGGCGACCTTGTTCGCGATGGTCCGGCTGTTCGGCGCGATGCAGGCCACGATGGACGCGGCCGTGTATCAGGCCGGCGGCCTGTAGCGCGCCAGCCGGAGTGCGGCTCAGGCTTCCAGCTGTCCCGGACGCGGCGTCGATGAGGCCTGCTGCGTGACCGATTGTTCGCCCTGGCCGAACACGTCGCGCCAGGCGTAGTAACAGGTGCCGACCATGACCACCACCACCACGGCGCCATAGGCCAGGTACAACGAGGCGGCGAGCAGGGCGCCGACCACCGGATGGATGAGGCTGCCGATCTGCACCAGCACGATCGCGATCACGCTCGCCAACACCGCCGACACCACCACGCCGAGCACGAACAGCATCGCCGCGAGCAGGTAGGCGCCGAGGTTCCACAGCGAGGCGCTGACGCTGCGCTTGACCGCATCCGACAGGCTCAGCCCCGAGAACATGATCAGCGGCACCGAGATCAGCAGGATCGCGTTGCTGAAATAGTTGAACAGGAACTGCACCAGCATCATCAGGCCCGGGTGATCGGGCTCCGGTGCCGTGGCGACATGGCCGCTGAGCGCGCTGCGCATCATTTCCAGGTACTGCGGCCAGTAATCCTGGCCGGCCAGCCAGATCACCAGCGCGGTGCTGACCAGGGTCAGGGCGATCTGGATCAGGCCCAGCAGGGCGAGCGGGCCGGCCTTGCCCTGGCGCAGCGGCGCGAACAGGTCGCGCGCGCGCGTCGGCCGTCCGGCCTCGGCTTCGCGGATCACGTGCATGAGGCCGGCCAGCAGGATCGGCAGCAACAGCACCAGGGCGACGAACATCGGGATCAATGCGGTCGCGACGCTGGCCATGTCGGGGTTGGCGCCGCCGGCGAGACTGCGCGCCGGGGTCGCCAGCACCAGCGCCAGCAGATACAGCACCGCCATGAACAGCACCGCGGCGCCGAAGATCGCGCGCGGATTGCGCGTGCCCAGGTTGATCGCGCGGATCAGCCATTGCACGCCGTGGGTCAGCGGTACCTTGCGCATCGGTGGGGTCATCGGATCGATCCTGGCCGTGGGGCCGTATTGCTCGGTGAATACGAAGTCGGTGCAACGAATGAGGCCGGACGGTCGCAGGCCCGCGACCGTGCGGACGCGGCGCTCAGCGCCCGTGCAGCGCGCGCGCGTGGCCGACGAAACGCCGCAGCACGCGCCGTGCGAACGGCGTGGCGCTGACGCTGCCGGCGATGGTCCGGGGGCAATGGCCTTCGTTGCGCAGCGCGTCCTGGCGCGCCCGCACATAGCCGCGCATATGCGTGGCGCTGAATTCGGGGTGGAACTGCACGCCCCAGGCGTTTTCGCCCCAACGGAAGGCGTGGCAGGCATCGTGGGCCGAACGCGCCAGCACGGTCGCGCCGTCGGGCGCGCGCAACACGGTCTGCAAGTGGGTGGCCTGGGCCGGGAACTGGTTGGGCAGGCCGGCGAACAAGGGGTCGTCGCCGGCGCTCGCATGCAGTTCCAGGCCGATCGTGCCCATCTCGCGGCCGGCCGGGTGATTGCCGACTTCGCCGCCGAGCGCGTGGGCGAGCAACTGGTGGCCGTAGCAGATGCCGAACAGCGGCAGGCGCGCGTGCGCGGCCTCGCGCAACCAGGCGGCGCTGCGTTCGCTCCAGTCAGCGCGGTCGGTGACCATCGCGCCCGAGCCGGTGACGATGGCGCCGGCGAAGCCTTCACGGCTCGGCAGCGGCTCGCCGTGTTCGACGTTGACCACCACGGCCTCGTCGCGATCGAGCCCGGCCGCGACCCGGATCCAATGCGGAAAGCCGCGGTGGCGGCGCATGGAGGCGACCGGCTGGCCGGTCTCGAGGATCAGGAAGGGCGGATTCACGGCGTGGCGGCAGGCGGGAGCGATGCGAAACCAGGGGGAAAGCCCTGGCGCGCAAGGCTCGTCGCTATACTAACCCGCTTTGCTGCACTGCGATGAGACCATGGCCGCGAGCGACCACCCGACCCCGCTGATCACCTTCCAGAGCATGATCCAGCGCCTGAACGCCTTCTGGGCTGAACAGGGCTGCGTGCTGATCCAGCCGCTCGACCTCGAAGTCGGCGCCGGTACCTTCCACCCCGCGACCTTCCTGCGCGCGCTGGGTCCGGAGCCGTGGAACGCCGCCTACGTCCAGCCCTGCCGCCGCCCCACCGACGGCCGCTACGGCGACAACCCCAACCGTCTGCAGCGCTATTACCAGTACCAGGTGGCGATGAAGCCCAGCCCCGACAACATCGTCGAGCTGTACTTCGATTCGCTCAAGGCGCTCGGCGTCGACCCGATGGTGCACGACCTGCGCCTGGTCGAAGACAACTGGGAATCGCCGACCCTCGGCGCCTGGGGCCTGGGCTGGGAGGTCTGGCTCAACGGCATGGAAGTCACCCAGTTCACCTATTTCCAGCAGGCCGGCGGCCTGGAGTGCAAGCCGGTGCTCGGCGAGATCACCTACGGTCTTGAGCGCCTGTGCATGTACCTGCAGAACGTCGACAACGTGTTCGACCTGGTCTGGACCTACGGTCCGGACGGTACGCCGGTGACCTACCGCGATGTCTACCACCAGAACGAAGTCGAGCAGAGTGCCTACAACTTCGAGCATGCCGATGTCGCCGAGCTGTTCCATCGCTTCGACGCCTGCGAAGCCGAAGCGCAGAAGCTGATCGAACTCGGCCTGCCGCTGCCGGCCTACGATCAGGTCTGCAAGGCCAGCCACTCGTTCAACCTGCTCGATGCGCGCCGTGCGATCAGCGTGACCGAACGCCAGCGTTACATCCTGCGCGTGCGCAAGATCGCCCAGGGCGTGGCCGAGGCCTATCACGCGCAGCGCGAAAAGCTCGGTTTCCCCGGTCTGAAGCAGGCATCGAAAGCCGAAGCCGCATAAGGCTCCGAAGCCCCTCTCCCGCGTGCGGGAGAAGGGTTGGGGTGAGGGCCTGGCGACTGAAGTCCGCCGATCCTCCCACCGAACCAGTACAGCTCGCTCGAACTCACCCACCTCGCCGCAGCAAGCGCGAGGCGTCTTCCCCACAAGGAGGACGAAAACGCAAAGGCATCCGCATGAGCACGACGCAACCTCTTCTGATCGAACTGGGCACCGAGGAACTGCCGGTCAAGGCCCTGCCGGGCCTGGCCCAGGCGTTCTTCGACGGCGTGCTCGACGGCCTGCACAAGCGCGGCATCGGTTTCGATCGCGAAGGCGCCAAGCCGCTGTACACGCCGCGCCGCCTGGCCGTGCGCCTCAACGGCGTGGCCACCCGGCAGCCCGAGCAGAAGAGCGAAGTGCTCGGCCCCTATCTCAACATCGCCCTCGACGCCGACGGCCAGCCGACCAAGGCGCTGCAGGGTTTCGCCCAGAAGGCCGGCATCGACTGGAGCGAGCTCGAACGCACCAGCGACGCCAAGGGCGAACGTTTCGTCCACCGCGCGACCAAGCCCGGCGCCGACACCGCCAGCCTGCTGCCCGAAATCGTGCGCGAAGCGCTCGCGGCGATGCCGATCCCCAAGCCGATGCGCTGGGGCGACCATGACTACGGTTTCGCCCGGCCGGTGCATTGGCTGGTGCTGCTGCTCGGCACCGAGGTGGTGCCGGCCGACCTGCTCGGCGTGCGCAGCGACCGCATGAGCCGCGGCCACCGCTTCATGCACGACAAGCCGGTCTGGTTCAGCGCGCCCGAGGACTATGTCGAATCCCTGCGCAGCGCGAACGTGCTGGTCGACGCCGACGAGCGCCGCGAGCGCATCGTCCGCGAAGTCACCGCCGCGGCGCAGCAGGCCGGCGGCCAGGCGCGCATCGACGAAGGCATCCTCGAAGAGGTCAACGGCCTGACCGAGTGGCCGGTCGCCATCGCCTGCGGCTTCGAGCGCGAGTTCCTCGCCGTGCCGCAGGAAGCGCTGATCGCGACCATGGAGGCCAACCAGAAATTCTTCCCGGTGCTCGACGCGCAGGGGCAGCTCACCGAGCGTTTCATCGGCATCGCCAACATCCAGTCCAGGAACGAGGCCGAAGTCCGCAAGGGCTACGAGCGGGTGATCCGCCCGCGTTTCGCCGATGCCAAGTTCTTCTTCGACGAAGACCTGAAGCAGGGCCTGAAGTCGATGGGCGAGGGCCTGAAGACGGTGACGTACCAGGCCAAGCTCGGCAGCGTGGCCGACAAGGTCGCGCGCGTCGCCGCGCTGGCCGCAGCGATCGCGCCGGCGGCCGGCGTCGACCCCGCGCAGGCACGCCGCGCCGCGGAACTGTCGAAGAACGACCTGCAGTCGCGCATGGTCAACGAGTTCCCCGAATTGCAGGGCATCGCCGGCCGTTACTACGCCCAGGCCGCGAACGAATCGGCCGCAGTCGCCGCAGCGATCGACGAGGCCTATATGCCGCGTTTCGCCGGCGATGCGATCGCGCCGTCGAAGCTGGGGCAGGTGGTCGCAATTGCCGAGCGTCTGGATACCTTGGCGGGTGGCTTCGCCGCGGGTTTGAAGCCGACCGGCAACAAGGATCCTTTCAGCCTGCGTCGCAATGCGTTGGGGCTGGCGCGCACGCTGATCGAAGGCGACATTGGTTTGTCGCTGGATGCGGCGCTGGAAGACGCGATTGCGGCGGCGAGCACCGCTATCGCGATGGAAGAAGCGCAAAAGAAGCTTCGGGCCGTCGAAGACGCGAAGAAGCAGGGCGCAGACGTCGGCAACAAAGCGCAGGGTGGTTCGAGCGTTCGTCCCAAGGGCGAGGAACTCTATGAGTTCATCATCGAGCGGCTGCGCAGCTACTACACCGATCAGAGCGTGCCGGCGCAGCAATTCGACGCGGTTGCAGCGATGCAACTGGCCAAGTTGCCCGACTTCGACCGCCGCCTCAAGGCCATCGCCGAATTCGCCAAGCTGCCCGAAGCCGAAGCGCTGGCCGCGGCCAACAAGCGCATCCGCAACATCCTCAAGAAGGTCGACGGCGACGTGCCGACCGCGATCGACCCGGCGCGTTTCGTCGAGAGCGCCGAGCGCGAGCTCGCCGACGTCGTCGATGCCGCGATCGCCGATACTGATCCGTTGTTGACGCAACGCGATTACGTCGCAGTGCTCGGCCGGCTCGCCCGCCTGCGTCCGCAGGTCGATGCCTTCTTCACCCACGTGATGGTCAACGTCGACGACCTGGCGGTGCGCAACAACCGTCTGGCCCTGCTGAAGCGTTTGTCCGACCGCCTCGGCAGCGTCGCCGCGATCGAGCATCTGTCGATCTGAGTCCGGGCACCTCGCAGAAAACGAAAGGCCGGCGCAAGCCGGCCTTTTTGTTGCGTGCGGTTACGGTGCGGCCGAGTCTCATCGGACCCGAGGTCGTGCGCCAGACGAATCCGCGGCCTCGGCTCTGTTGCGAGTAGCCATAAAAAAGGAGCCGGCTTGCGCCGGCTCCTCGTTTCACGCTGCAAATTCCCGAGTCGAACTCAGAAGAACTTGTAGTTCACGCCGACGTAGTAGGCGCGGCCGATCGAGTCGTACAGACCCGAGCCGAAGCCCGTGCCGAACAGGTTGACCGGCGGATCGGAGTCGAACAGGTTGGTCACACCGCCGTAGATCTGCCAGCCGCTGTCCTTGATCGTGTAGCTGCCGCGCACATCGTGGAACACGCCCGAACCGGCCTTGATCGGCCTCGTCGAGGTCGGGTTCGAACGGTAGCTGGCGTTGGTCACGCGCAAGCCGCCGTCGGCGAAGCGGGTGCTCCAGTTCACGTCCCAGTTGTCGCGCATGTAGGAAGCGCGAACGGTGGCCTTCCATTCCGGGAAGCCCAGGGTCTTGTTCTGGTCGACCGACTCGTCCTTGTCTTCCTGGAACGGATAGTCGGTGTAGCCCAGCACCTTGGTGGCGTTGAGGTCCCAACGCATGCGACCGCCCCACAGCGGGTGGCTGTAATACATGCCGAGGTCGATACCGTCGGTGGTGGTGGCGGCGATGTTCTGGTTGATCGAGGTCAGGAAGCTGATCTGACCGTCGGGACCACGTTCGGTGTTGCGGCAGTAGATGTTGTCGATGCCGTTGGGGTTATCGACGCAGCGATCGGCGGTTTCCTGGAAGGTCGGCGCGGTGATCGAGTCGATGAGCTTGATCTCCCAGTAGTCGACGTTCATACCGAAGCCTTCCAGGAAGGTCGGGGTGAACACGAAACCCGCGGTCCAGCTGCGGCCGGTTTCCGGATCGAGATCCGGGTTGCTGCCCGACAGGCCTTCGTTGGTGGCGGAGAACTCATCGGTGAACGTCGGCGCCAGACCCAACGCGGCACAGTTGCGGGCGCGCACCGCGGGGTTCTTGGCGTTGCCGATGTTGTCCATATCGCAAGGATCGGCGACGCCGCCGAAGTTCTGCGACTGGCCGCCGAACAGTTCGTCGATGTTCGGCGCTCGCACCGCGGCCGACATGTTGCCGCGGACGCGCAGGCTGTCGTTGATCGCCCAGTCCAGGTTGTAGCGCCAGGCTTTGGCGCCGCCGATGGTGTCGTACTTCGAGTAACGCGCTGCAGCGCCGACGGTCAGGCTCTTGATCGCCGGCAGGTCGGCCAACAGCGGCACCGCGACTTCGGCCCAGATTTCGCGGACGTTGTAGCTGCCGCCCGAATTCGGGATCGCATTGAGGAAGGTCTCGAAGTTGATGTCCAGCGGATCGTTGATCGAACGGCTGGTTTCGCGGCGGTACTCGACACCGGTGCCGAAGCTGACCGGGCCGGCCTTGAGCTCGAACAGGTTGTTGTTGGTCAGCGAACCGCCGGCCACGAACTGGGTCAGGCGCGCCTTGGAGATCGTGGTGACGTTGAACCAGTTGGCCGCGGCCGGGCTGATCGCGCCTTCGCCGAAGACCGAGAACGGAATGCACGAGGCGGCGACTTCCGGCGACACTTGACCGTAGCCCTGGTTGAAATCCAGCGCCAGATTGGTGTGGCCCGGGTCGATCTTGGAACGGCAGACGATATTGCCGTTCGCGTCCTTGACCGCGTCCAGACCGGCGTAGAACCGCTCCATGTGACGGTTGTTGAGATTGCGGCGGCGCTCGTGGGTGCGGCCGTAGTTGACCGACACGTCGTACAGCCAGTCGCTGGTCAGCGCGCCTTCGGCGCCGAACACGACGCGGGCGGTCTGGCGGTCGGTGTCTTCGCCGCGCAGGCCGGCATCGACGTCGTTACGTCCGACGCGAATGGACTGGCGAGCGCCCATCAGCGCCAGCAGTTCCGGCGTCACGTAGGCGTTATCCCGCTCGATGATGTGCGGGTTGCCGGTGCCGCCGAACGCAGGCGAGAAGTACGACTTGCTGTGCACCTTGCTGTACATGCCTTCGAAGTACAGACGGTGGTCCTGGTTCAGATCGAAGCCGGCGACGGCGCTGACGGTGTCGCGCTTGTACTGCGGCTGGATCTGCAGGTCCTGGTTGCCGTCGAGGCGGTCGCAGTTCTGGCAGGTGGCGTTGGTATTGCGCAGGGTCGGACTATCGCGATCGAACGGACCGTCGAAGCGCTGCTTGCGCACCTGGCCGTTCGGATCGAAGGTGTAGCGCAGTTCCGGCAGGAAGTTGCTGCCGAGCGAGAAGGTGCCGGCGCTGGTGATGGTGTAGTTGCCGGCGTTCGGCAGCAGGGTGTTGTCGAAGCCGCTGCCGGGCGAACGGATGGCGCGGTAGGCCTGCTTGCCGAAGCGGTCGCCGAACATCAGGCGGTCCTGCTGGCTGTGCTCGAACGACAGTGCGACGTTGCCGCGGTCTTCGGCGAAGTTCCAGCCGCCGGTCAGCGAGATGAATTCCTTGCCGAAGCTGCCGTGCTGGCTGTCGCCGATCTGCGCGTGCAGGTTGGCGCCTTCGAACTTCTTCTTGAGGATGAAGTTGACCACGCCGGAGACGGCGTCGGCGCCGTACACCGCGGAAGCGCCGCCGGTGATGATTTCGACGCGCTCGACCCAGTCGGCCGGGATCAGGTTGGTGTCGACGGCCGAGGTGCCGGCGGACGCGCCGACCATGCGGCGACCGTTGACCAGCACCAGGGTGCGGGCGGTGCCGAGGTTGCGCAGGTCCTGCATCGCCACGCCGGCGGTGCCGATGAAGCGACCGGAGTTGCCCATCGTGAACGTGGTGGCCAGCTGCGGCATCGTCGTCAGCAGGTCGCCGATGTTGATCGCGCCGGTCGCCTTGATGTCTTCGGCGGTCAGGACGCTGACCGGGGCCGGGGAGACGACGTTCGGGTTGGAGATGCGCGAACCGGTAACGGTAACGGTTTCGATCTTGGTGACGTCTTCATTCGAAGCCGTTTCCGCCTGCTGTGCATAGGCGGGCGCGACGACGCCGACCAGTGCGGTACAAACAGCAGTGGTGAGTATTTTTCTGTTCACGAAGTGGACTCCTGAAATATGCAGTGACATTGCTTCCCTACCGTGTGACTTCCCTGATGGCTGGGAGTGGTGGATTGGCTGTTTTCTAGGAGACCCCGATGAGCCCGCAGCACAGCCCCCAGCGCTTGCGGTCAGTTCCCCTGAGGCCGAAATTACGACTTCTTAACGCCAGATGCAACGAATCTGCAAAGTGGCTGAACAAAATACGTAAGCAATACAAGCCTTTACCGGTTATCCTGATCGCTATGCCATTGATCCCCCGTCTTTTTTTCGCCGTCGCCCTGGTACTTGGAGCCGCCGGCACGGCCCGGGCGGCCAAAATCGGCAAAGTCGAGATCGTCGGCCTCGATGAGGCCATGACCCAAAACGTGCGCGTTTCCCTGTCCCTGGTCGATACGATCGGCAAGGACGTGTCCGGGCGCCGCCTGGGCTATCTGCTGCGCGAGGCCGAAAACGAGGCCCGCGAGGCCCTGGAGCCGTTCGGCTACTACTCGCCGACGATCAAGGTCGAGGATTCCCGCGGCACCCGCCGCCGCGCCCCGGCGCTGCCCGCCGACTCCAGCCCGGCTGAAGCCAGCCCGGTCGGGGCGAGCCCGGCCGACGCCGATCAGGCTGAAGCGAGCCAGGCCGAGGCCGGCATCGGCGAAGACCCGTCCACCCGAAGCGCTTCGTCCCAGGACCCGGCCGCTCCGGCCGCCTCGGCAGCGACCCCTTCGGTGCCGATCACGGTCACCCTGACCATCGACAAGGGCGAACCAGTCAAGGTGCGGCGCTCCGACATCGCCATCCTCGGCGCCGGCAGCGACGACCGTTACCTCAACCAGGACCTCGACGCCTTCCGGCCCGGCCCGGATCAGGTCTTCAACCACGAGCTGTACGAGGCCAGCAAGACCAAGATCACCCGGCGTCTGGCCGAGCGCGGCTACTTCGATGCGGATTTTTCTTCGCGGCGGGTGGAAGTGACCCGCGCCGAACATGCCGCCGACATCGACCTGGTCTGGACCAGCGGCCAGCGCTACGACATGGGCCCGATCACCTTCGAGCAGACGCCCAAGCGGATCATCCGCGACAGCCTGCTTGAGCGCCTGGTGTACTGGGAACAGGGCAGCTACTACCACCAAGGCAAGCTCGACCGCTTTCGCGAGTCGCTGTCGCGGCTGGATTATTTCGCCAGCATCGACATCGAGCCGCAGCCGGATCAGGCGGTCGACGGCCAGGTGCCGGTCAAGGTCGTCCTGACCCCGGCCAAGCGCAGCATCTATACCGCCGGCCTGAGCTACGGCACCGACAGCGGCGCCGGCGTGCGTCTCGGCCTGGAACGGCGTTACCTCAACGACCGCGGCCACAAGGCCCTGGCCCAGGTCGATTTCGCCGAGCGCCGCAAGACCGCGACCCTGCAGTACCGCATCCCGGCCTTCGCCTGGCTCGACGGCTGGTACACCTTCAGCCTGCAGGGCACCGACGAGCAGACCGACTACATCGACTCGCGCCGCATCGAATTGGTCGCCAGCCGCAGCGGCAAGATCAACCAGCGCTGGACCGCCACCGCCTCGGTGCACGGCCTGCGCGAGCGTTGGGCCTATGCCGACGAGGACGACGACGATCCGACCACGCCGGTCGAATACCGTTCGGCGACCTTTTTGTATCCCTCGTTCCGCGTCGAGTACGTCGATGCCGACGACCGCTTGTATCCGCGCAACGGCATCGCCGCCACCGCGATGCTGCGCGGCGGCCTGGAAAGCGTCGGTTCGGATGCGAACTTCCTGCAACTGCACACGACCGCGCGCTGGTACAAAGGTCTGGGCCCGCGCAGCCGCCTGATCGCCCGCGGCGAACTCGGCCACACCTTCACCGACGCCTTGGTCGACATGCCGCCGACCCTGCGTTTCTACGCCGGCGGCGACCGCAGCATCCGCGGCTACGAATGGCGCGAAGTCGGGCCGCGCATCCCCGCGATCGACGGCCGTAAGGCGTTCGCGCTGGGCGCCAAGAACGTGGTCACCGGCAGCGTCGAGTACGAGCAGTACTTCAACGACAGCTGGGGTGCGGCGGTGTTCGTCGACAGCGGCAGCGCGTTCGACAACACCCCGAAGCTGCGCACCGGCGTCGGCGTGGGCGTACGGTGGCGTTCGCCGGTCGGCCCCTTGCGGATCGACATCGCGCGCGGCCTGGACGACCCGGATTCGGGTTTCCAGCTGTATCTCAACATAGGCGCCGATCTCTAAGGCACGCGGCCAGGACGACCCTGCAACGACATGAGCGATACGCCGAAAACTCCCGAACAACTGCTGCTCGAACGCCGGCAGCGTCGTCGCGCGGCGGCCAAGCGCTGGGCCTGGCGCAGCAGTTTCATCGCCGGCTCGTTGACCCTGTTGATCGCGGCCGGCCTGTACTGGCTGATCAGCACCATCGCCGGCCGCGACCTGTTGCTGGCGCAGATCGTTTCGCGCCTGCCGGCCGATTCGACCTTCACCTGGACCGCGGCCGAGGGGCCGGTGTCGGGGCCGCTGACCTTGCGCGGCGTGCGCTTCGCTTATAAGGGCACGGTGTTCACCGCCGAGCGCATCTTCGTCGATCCGGCCTTGGGCCCCCTGCTCGGCCGCAAGCTGCGCCTGGACGCGCTGCAGGTCGAGAACGCCACCCTCGACCTGCCCAAGAGCGACGAGCCCTTCGAGTTGCCGAGCTGGCCCGAGGTGCTGCCACAGATCGAACCGCCGCTGGCCTTGCAGGCCGACGACGTGCGCATCGACGGTTTCAAGCTCAGCCAGGAAGGCGAGCCGCTGATCGACGTGCGCCGCCTGCGCGCCGGGCTCGATGCGCAGTCGGGCAAGCTGCATGTCGAGAAACTCGAAGCGCTGACCGACCGCGGCCGTTTCACCGTGCACGGCGAGTACGAACCGCGCAACGACTTCAAGACCGACGTGGTGGCGACCGTGGTGTTGCCGAGCGCGCCGGGGCGCACGCCGCCGCGGCTGGGCCTGGTCGCGCGCGGCGACCTGTCGCGCATGGACGTCGCCATCGCCGGCGCCGCACCCGGTCCGGTGCGTGCGAGCCTGACCCTGCGCGGCAAGGACGATCCGCGCTGGCAGTTGCGCGCGCGCGCCGATGCGCTCGATGTCGGCTTGCTGCTCTCGCCCGAGGCCAAGCCGAGCGACACGCCGATGGCGTTGCGCTTCGAGGCCGGCGGCGTCGGTGGCAACGCCGACCTCAACGGCGAATTCCGCCAGGGCGATCTGGCGGTGACGGTGTTGCCGTCGAAGATTTCGCTCAAGGACCAGGTGCTCGACGTGCAGCCGTTGGCGCTGCAGTTGTTCGATGGCACCGCGACGCTGCGCGGCCATGCCGACTTCACCGACGCCGACAACGGCCAGTTCAAGTTTGCCGTCAATGCGCGTGATCTGCGTTGGGGCGGCCAGCCCGCGGCGACCACCGCGACCGCGGCCGCCATCGCCAAGCCTTCGCGCGCGCCGCAGGCGCCGGCCACGCCGGCGATCGTGCTGGAGACCGCCGAGCTCGGGTTCGCCGGCACGGTCAAGGCCTGGGCGGCGATCGGTAAGGCTCGGCTGCTGCGCGACAAGCAAGCCGCGACGGTCGAGTTCGACGGCCGCGGCGACGACCAGCGCATGAGCCTGAAGACGCTCAAGGCCAAGATGCCGACCGGCCAGCTCGACGGCAGCGGCGACGTCGCCTGGGCGCCGGCGCTCGGCTGGAACTTCAAGGCGACGCTGTCGGGTTTCGACCCGGGTTATTTCGCGCCGGAATGGAAGGGCGCGGTCGACGGCCAGCTCGCCAGCACCGGCGCCACCCGCGCCGACGGCGGCCTGGACATCCGCGTCGACGCCGAACGCCTCGGCGGCCGTCTGCGCGACCGGCCGCTCGGCGGACGCGGTCGCTTCGCGATGCACGGTGCCGCGCCCGGCAAGAGCGACGACGCTTACGAAGGCGACGTCGCCCTGACCCTAGGCGGCAGCCGCGTCGATGCCAAGGGCAAGCTCGCCCAGGCGATCGAACTCGACGCCAAGCTGGCGCCGCTGCAGCTCAACGATCTGTTGCCGAACACCGCCGGCAGCCTTACGGGCACGCTCAAGCTCAGCGGCGCGCGCGATGCGCCGAACATCGACGCCGACCTGACCGGCAGCGGCCTCAAGTACGGCGACTACACGGCGGCGAGTTTCAGCGCCAAGGGCCGCCTGCCCTGGCGCGGCCGCGGCGGCGAACTGGCCCTGCGTGCGAGCGATCTCAATGCCGGCCTCGCCCTGTCGTCGGTGAGCGTCGATGCGCGCGGCGCGGTCGAGTCCCTGCAACTGCAGGCGCAGGCCGACAGCGAGGTCGCCCAGCTCGCACTGGCCGGCCATGCCGACAAGCGCGGCGCGACCTGGCAAGGCGCGCTGGCATCGCTGCAGCTGACGCCGAGCAAGGGCGCGTCCTGGCGTTTGCAGCAGGCCGCGCAGTTCCGTTGGGACGGACGCAATGGCGCGTTGACGAATGCCTGCCTGGCTTCGAGCAGCGGCGGTTCGCTGTGCGCCAGCGCGGACTGGCCGCGACGCGGTGTCGATATCAAGGGGCAGGGGTTGCCGCTGTTGTTGGCGCAAGCCTATCTGCCCGAGCGCAGCGACAAGCGGCCGTGGCTGCTGCGCGGCGAAATCGCGCTCGACGGCGAACTGCGTCCGGTCGGCAACGGCTGGCGCGGCCAGGTCGATATCAGCTCGGCCGGCGGCGGTCTCAAGTTCAGCGAACGCGCGCGCCGCGAACTGCTGCGCTACAACGCTCTGTCGCTGAAGGCGACCTTCGACCCGAACAAGCTCAACGCCGAACTCAAGGCCGGCTTCAACGACGACGGCCACATCGATGCCAAGATCGCGACCGGTTGGGACGCCTATGCGCCCCTGTCCGGAGACGTCTCGGTCGACACCGACGAACTCACCTGGCTGGAGATGTTCTCGCCCGACATCGTCGAGCCCAAGGGCCGTCTCGAAGGCCGCATCAGCCTGGCCGGCACGCGTTCGCAACCCTTGCTCGGCGGCCAGGCCCAGCTGAGCCAGTTCACCACCGAACTGCCCGCGCTCGGCATCGTCCTGCAGAACGGCAACGTCCGCCTCGACGCGCAGAGCGACGGCAGCGCGCGCATCGCCGGCAGCGTGCGCTCCGGCGAAGGCACCTTGAATATCGACGGCACGCTCGGTTGGCAGGGCGACGACACGCCGCTGGTGCTCAACCTGCGCGGCACCAACGTGCTCGCCTCCGACACCCGCGACCTGCATGCGATCGCCAACCCCGACCTGACCGTGCGCTACGCGGCCAAGCAGCCGCTGCAAGTCACTGGCACCGTGACCATCCCGACCGCGCGCATCGACCTGGAACGCCTCGACCAGGGCGTGTCGGTGTCCGAGGACGTCGTGGTGCTCGACCCGGCCGATCCGGAAGACACCGGCGCTTCGCCGCTCGACCTCGATCTGACTCTGGTGGTCGGCGAGCAGGTCAAGCTCAACGGCTTCGGCCTCGACGGCAAGCTCGGCGGCCAGATGCGGGTGCGTTCGCGCCCGGGTCGCGAGATGACCGCCAACGGCGCGCTCAACGTCGAAGGCCGCTACACCGCCTACGGCCAGAAACTGCAGATCACCCGCGGCCGCCTGGCCTGGAACAACGGCCCGGTGTCGGACCCGATCCTCGACGTGCGCGCCGAACGCGAAGTCGGCGCGGTCACCGCCGGCGTCGACATCAGCGGCCGGGTCAGTTCGCCGCAGGTCAATGTCTGGTCGAACCCGGCCAGCTCGCAGTCCGAAGCGCTGGCCTATCTCGCACTCGGCCGGCCGTTGTCGTCGGTCAGCGGCGACGAAGGCCGCCAGCTCAACGCCGCCAGCGCTGCGCTCTCGGCCGGCGGCGGCATGCTCGCCTCGCAGCTCGGCGCCAAGATCGGCCTCGACGACGCCGGCGTGATGGAAAGCCGCGCGCTCGGCGGTTCGGTGCTCGGCGTCGGCAAATACCTGTCGCCGCGCCTGTACGTCGGTTACGGCGTGTCCCTGCTCGGCACCGGCCAGGTGCTGACCTTGAAGTATCTGCTGCGCAAGGGCTTCGACATCGAGATCGAGTCGAGCACGATCGAGAACCGCGCTTCGATCAATTGGCGCAAGGAAAAATAATGCTGCGCGAGCGATCAGTGGGCATTGTTTAGGAGTGCCGGAGCGGCCGGCTCCTTGCCGCATATAAGAAGGGGCCGGAACAGCCCCGCTTCTTGCAGCGCGCAGTACATCGAGTGTGCCAAGGACCGCCCTTGTCGGTCGACCAGAGTTCTACAGCATAACTGTGGAGTCGCGTTGGTTGAGTCTTGTGTGAACATCACTCGGAAATCAAGGTGCCATGACATCTTCGCCATTAGTCCGCCATATAGGGGTTGCTGCTGTCTCGCTAGCAATTTCGTTGATTTCAGTGTGGCTATATGTGCGCATGGGGCAGCCGCCTCTGAACGTCATCTACGAACTCCTGTTTCTTGTCGGCATATACGCAGGATTTCTATGGTCTAACTGGCCCCTGTTTGCTGAAAGGAGCGCGCTCGAGAAAGCGGTAGGGAGGGGCATTTTTTCAGCAATCGCTACGGCGGTCTGGTTGCTTATCGACTTCTGTGCAGCTGCAGCGTTTCAGCTTGCGATTGGGGGAGCCCTTTGACCTGATCGGCTTGGGAGCGTGTCGCTCAGTTGGTGCAAGGAGAGTAGGCGGTATCGTTCGCGGGCTACGGCGATGAAAGCCGCTCGCCAGTAAGGAGAGCCACGATGAAGCTGTGCGAACACGCGGTGCTGATGGCCGGCTACAACCGCTGGATGAACGACAAGATTTATGCGGCGGCCGCGCGGTTGCCGCACGAGGCGTTGAGCGAAGACCGCGGTGCGTTTTTCGGTTCGATCCTGGGCACGCTCAATCATTTGCTGGTGGCCGACCTGATCTGGCTGCATCGTTTCGCCAGTTATCATCCGACGCGTTTCGAGGCGCTGGACCCGATTCGCAACATGGCGCCGCCAACCGCCATCGATCAGCAACTGCACGATCGTCTCGCACCCTTGCAGGTGCAGCGAAGCGAGCTCGATGCGCGGATTGAGGATTGGGCCGGGTGCCTGACCGATGCGGATCTCGATCAGGTGTTGGTCTACGCGAACACCAAAGGCGTCGTTTCGCATCGCGACTTCGGCGGCCTGTTGATGCATTTCTTCAATCACCAGACCCATCACCGCGGCCAGGTCACGACCTTGTTGACCCAGGCCGGCGTGGACGTCGGCGCAACCGATTTATTGCTGCTGTTGCCGCAGCACGCGCCGGACTGAAGAGCGAGGTTCCGCCGGGCCACAGCGTCCGCGGCATGGCCCGTGACGCGACCTGAATGCGCCGCGCCTTTGCGCAAATCCGCATGCAGCGCACGAATCCAGGCCATGCGGATGATGGCTTCGCGTAGAGGGCCGCTGTTGTCGCCACGATAAAGAAACGTTTCGGCGCGCCGAGCTCGTATCGTCGTGGTGCCGCATCCTTGCCTTCGGATTGTGCGCACAGTCACGACTCACGCATGCGACTTCGCGCATGCCGTGCGCGTGCTCGCGACGAGCTGTGCTAATGAAACGTAGGCAGCGCTTGCACGCGCTGCGCTTGCACATGCATGGGTGTCGCGCTTGGCCGTGCGCAAGCCGCGCATGGCGACGACGCGTCGCGATTGCATGGGTATGATGCGGTCCGCCGGATCGTGGGGAGACGATCGCGCCGATCGGCGACGGCTCATACGCAGGATGCTCCATCCATACGCCATTCACTGGCGCGGGCGCAGAGGTTCGTGCCACAGGGGGAACCAGCATGCAGACACCTCGCTTCACCACAACCGCGTTGTGGCTTTCGATCGCACTGACCTTGAGCGCCTGCGGAGGCGGCGGCGGTGGCGACAAGAAAGGCGGCGAAACCGCGCCGGCTCCGGGCACGCCGCCCGGCACGCCGCCGACTACGCCGCCCCCGCCGCCGCCGGGAGCGGCGGCGCTGGAGATCGCTCAACTCGAACTCGCCCAGACCCACGTGCTGCCGGAAGCCGGGCTGAGCTGGACTCTGCGCCAGGCCAAGGAGCGGCTGCATGCGGTCGGCGGGCGCGAAGCGCTCGCACTGCTGCGCCTGTCGGCCGAAAACGCCGGCAATCCGCAGTTGGAAGGCTGGGCCAACGGCGTTCAACTCGGCACCGTTGCGGTGTCCGCTTCGATCCCCGCCACCGAGGCCGGCGGTGCGGCCTATCCGGGCGCGCGTTACAGCGCGAGTTTGCCGGCGGCGTGGTTGGTGCCCGGTTTGCAGTTGCGCGTGCGCGCCGACAATTACCGCGTCGGCGCGTTTCGTTCGCCCACGATCGGCGCCGACAGCCCGGTGACCCTGCGAGTGCTGCCGCTGTATCTGTTCGGCGCGAACGAGAGCAACTCGGTGCCGCTGGCGACCTCCGGCGCGCCCGATGCCGCCACCGTGACCGAGATCTTCGCCAAATGGCCGGTGGCCAGCGTGGTTGCGCAGAACCATCCGGCGCAGCGCGCGGTATGGCCGACCTTGTCGATCGCGCCGAGCGGCGGCAAACCGGCTTATCTGGCGCGCAGCACCGACGACGAACAAGCGGGCTTCCAGGTCATGGGCGCCACCTTGAATCTGCTCGGCGGGCTGCTCGCCGCCAACGGCGAATCCTCCGGGCCGGTGCAGTACTACGCGCCGCTGATCCTGTTCGATGCGGCCGGCAAGCTCAAGCATCCCGGTGGCGGCCTGGGGTCGATCGGCGGCGACACCGGCGTCGGCGATCATGGCTACTCGGGCATCTTCATCCATGAGCAGGGCCATGCGATGGGGTTGCCGCATCAGGGCGGCGCCTACACCGACGGCAAGTACCCCTATCTCGCCGGCAGCTTGAACGGATCGGTCTGGGGCTACGACAGCACGCGCAAGGAGTTCCTGGCGCCGTTCGTACCGGCCACCGCATCGCGTTATCGCAACTGCGCCGGCGATACCTTCGACAGCACGCCGCGACAACTCGATGCGCAGGGCCGCTGCATCAAGCAGGACCCGATGCAGAGCGGTTCCGGCGACGAGGCGCGCGGCTACCGCTTCGCCACCTTCTCCGATTACAGCGTCGCGATGATGCAGCGCCATCTGGAAGGCACCACCTCGACCGACAAGAACGGAGCGCGCGTGTACTCCGGCGGCAGCATCGTCGCCGATGCGGCCTTCCCCGGCGGCTACAAGCGTTGGGACGGGATCGACCGGCGCTGGATCGATGTTGCGCCGAAGACCGCCGACAACGGCCTGTACGGCTTCAACCAGGGTTTGCCGGAGCGGCGCGACGTGCCGGTGCAGGCGATCGCGGTCGCTTACAGCCGGGCCGGTACCGCCAACGTTTCGCAGATCTATCCGCCGATCGGTTTTCGCGGCAACCTGCTGCGCTACATCGATCCCACCGATGCGGCGCAGCGTACGAGCATCGTGCCGAACACCGGGACCTATGCGTGGTACTGCCACAACGGCGGCTGCGACTACACCTTGCGCGTGACCTATGCCGATGGCGGCGTGCGCCACGTGCTGCTGCAAGGCGGCTTCCGTCCCTGGTTCGGCCCGACCACCGCGCCGCCGGCCAGCGCCGGCGATCCCAACAACGGCGACAGCTTCCGCACCTGGGTGGTCAACGTGCCCGCCGACAAGGCGATCTCGCGGATCGAGCTGCTGGATTCGCCGAAGGGGTGGGAAGGCCTGCCGGCTGCGCCGACGGTGTTGCTGTCGCGTCAGGTGCCGGCGGTGAGCGCCCGCGCCACCGAAGCCGGCGCGAACGATGCCGCCTGCATCGAGCTGGCGACCGTCGCCGTACCGCTCAAGGCCGCACCGGAGCCGCGTTGCGCCTCCACGCCGCGTCCGGCCGCGTCGCCGGCGAGCGGAGCGTCGGCAATGCGGCCGGCGGCGGACCCGCGTCTTCGCGCATGGCTCAGCAGCTTGCTCAGGCGTTGACCCCACACGCGACCGATCGTCGCGATGCGCCCTGCCCCGTCCGCAATTGCGGCGGGGCAGGCGCCCTGCGTCGGTACTTCGTGTCCTGGTGAGGTGCAGCGGCGGCTGCGGCGCGGCGTTCGCTCCGGTCAGGCGAGCAAACCAGCGAGTGGCGCCTATCCGCTGCAGGCGTCGCGTATGACCTGCACTTCGCGTTTGACCTCGCTGCCGTCCGGTCGCGCGTCGCCGATGCCGCGCAGCAGGCCGTCGAGCGTCGCCCGCGCCTGCCCCCGCTGCGGCCCGCGGCAACGCACCTGCGCGGCATAGGCCTGCGCGCGCCAGCCGAGCTCGCGCAATTTTTCGTCGGTGGTCGGCAGTTCCGCCAGCGAATCCAGGTGCGCGAGCGCGGCGGCATCGCCGGACAGCGCCTGCACCTGGGCCAGGTCGAGTTCGGCGTGACGGGTGTTCGGGTGGCGTTCGCCATAACTCTTGCGGGTCAGGCTGACCGCTCGCTGCAAGTGGTCGAGGCCGCGGTCGCGTTGGTCCAGCGCGATCTCGACATCGCCGAGCAGACGCTCGGTGTCGCCGACCAGACCGTGCTCGGCGCCGAACTCGGTCACGCGCAGCGCGCGGATCTCGTCGAGCAGGATCCGCGCCATGGTGTTGCGGCCGGTCGCATGCAGCACCGTCGCCTGTGCGAACAAGGCCTCGGCGAGGCGGCCGCGGTCGAGGTGCTTGCGCGAAATCGTCACCGCGTACTCGAGTTCGCTCAGGGCGCGATCGACATCGCCGCGTTCCCAGGCGATCAGGCCCAGACTGCTGTGCAGGCCGGTCAGATCGGAATGATCGGCGCCCAGACGCGGGGTCAGCACGTTGCGCAGCTGTTCCAGCTCGATCTGCGCCTGCACGTACTGACCTTGCTCGATGTGGAAGGCGGCGAGCTGGCGGCGCACGGCCAGGGTGGCCGGATGCTGGCCGCCGTTGACCTCCAGGGCGATCGCCAGTGCTTCCTTGGCATCGCGTTCGGCGTCGTTGAGCTGGCCGAGGTCGTGTCGCAGCGCGGCCAGGTTGCGGCTGATCTCGACCTGCAGCGGGTGGCGATCGCCGACGCTCTGCTGTAGGCGCCGGCGCGCCTGCTCGAAGCCCTGCAGGGCCTGGCGGCTCTGCCCGGCATCGGCTTGCAGGCTGGCGAGGTCCATCAGGTTCTCGACTTCGACGACGTCGCTGTTCTCGAGCATTTCGCGGCGCAACGCCAGCGAACGTTCGAACAACTGCCGCGCACCCTGGCGCTCGCCGTTGGCCTGCCGGCAGCGGCCGAGTTCGGAATAGAACTCGCTGGCCTGGTTCGGCAATTGCGCCTGTTCGCGCCGGGCCAGATCGAGCCCGGGTTGCATCAGCGCCGCGCATTCGCGCGGCTGAGCGAGCAGGCGCAGCACCTTGCCGCGTTGGGTGATCGATTCCAGGCGCAGGCTTTCGGGGATGTCGTCGTCGGTGCTGGCGATGATGCTGGCCTGGCGGTCGAGCAACGCGCGCGCTTCGTTGTAGTCGCCCAGGCTGGTGCGCATGCGCGCGATCACCCCGAACAGCTCGGCGCGCGCGCGCGGTTGCCGCGCGAGTTCGCGCGTACCGCGGATCACCGAGGCGTCGAGCAGGCCGCGCAGGTCCAGTGCTTCGCCTTCGGGCGTGCCGCGCGCGCTTTCGAACAGGCCGACCATGAAGTCCTGCATGGCCTGGGCGCGGCTGGCTTCGCCGACCGCTTCGCGCGCCTGCCAGGCGACGATGCCGAGCGCGGCGCTGAGCACCAGGGTGACCAGGGCCGCGGTCGCCAAGGCCCAGCGGTGGCGGGCGACGTATTTGTTGAAGCGGTAACGCAGGCTTTGCGCCCGCGCCAGCACCGGCCGGCCGGCTTCGAAACGCTGCAGGTCCAGCGACAGCGCTTCCACCGAGGGATAGCGCTGCTCGGGACGCTTGGACAGGGTCTTGAGGACGATGTTGTCGAGGTCGCCGCTGAGCTGGCGGGCGAGGCGGCGCACCGAGTTCGGATCGACCTCGGCGTCGTCGGCGTCGACGTAGCGCAGCACCGCCTGCGAAGGCCGCAGCGGATCGGCGGCGAGGATCGCCTCTTCCCACTCGGCGTCGGTCTGGCGCTTCAACCGATAGGGTTTGGAATCGGTGAGCAGCTCGTACAGCACCACGCCGAGCGAATACACGTCGGTCATGGTGGTGACCGGCTCGCCGCGNCGCGGCGTAGTGCAGGGTGAAGGCGCGCGCGCCGGTGCGGGTCTGCTCGGGCAGCGGCACGTCGTTGCTGTCGAGCAGCTTGGCGATGCCGAAATCGAGCAGGCGCACGTCGCCGGCCGGCGTCACCATGATGTTCGACGGCTTGAGGTCGCGATGGACGATCAGGTTGGCGTGGGCGTGGCTGACCGCGTCGCAGATCTGCTGGAACATGCGCAGGCGCTTGTCGAGCGGCGTGCGCTGGTTGCGGCAGTAGTCGGTGATCGGCTCGCCTTCGACGTACTCCAGGGCGAGGTAGGGCAGGCCGTCGCGGCTGATGCCGGCATCGAGCAGGCGCGCGATGTGCGGATGCGCCAGGCGGGCGAGGATCTGACGTTCGCGGGTGAAGCGCGTGCGCAGGTTGGTGTCGGCCAGGCCCGGACGCAGCAGCTTCAGTGCGACCCGGCGCTGGTACAGGCCGTCGGCGCGCGAGGCCAGCCAGACCTGGCCCATGCCGCCTTCGCCGAGCAGGCTTTCCAGGCGGTAGGTGCCGACCTCGACGCCCGGGCGCATGCCGGTGTTCTGCGGCGCGACCAGGGGCTCGGAAAGAAAATCCTCGTGGCCTTCTTCGAGCGCGATCAGCTCGGTGAGCTGGTCGGCCAATTCGGCGTCGTCGGCGCGCAACTCGCTCAGGCGTTCGGCGCGTGCGACCGGGTCCAGCTCGAGCAGCGCGTCGAGCAAAGGGGACAGGCGTTGCCAGCGTTCGGCATCCATGCGCGGTCAGTCGGTTTCGATACGACGGTCGTCGGCGATGTGGATCATGACGATGCGCATGGTGTGCGGGCGCGCTGCGCGGCGGCAGCCGGGGCGATGACGGAACGCGGCAGGCGCGGACCGTGCGTCAGCGGCTGGGCTCGTCTTGCAGCGAGGCCAGCAGGAACAGACGGGCCTTCTGCCAGTCGCGGCGGATGCTGCGCTCGGAGCGTTGCAGCAGCGCGGCGATTTCCAGTTCCGAAAGGCCGGCGAAATAGCGCAGCTCGACCACCTGGGCGAGGCGCTGATCGACGGCGGCCAGTTTGGTCAGGGCGGTGTCCAGACCGAGCGTGTCCTCGTCCAGGCGCAGGCCGCCTTCGACGTCGTCGGGCAACTCGGTGACGCGGTGCAGATCGCCGCCGCGCTTCTGCGCCAAGCGCTGGCGCGCGTAGTCGACGACCACGCTGCGCATCGCCGAGGCGGCGTAGGCGAAGAAATGCGCGCGATCGTCGAACTGCGCTTCGCGCCGGCCGACGAGTTTGAGATAGGCCTCGTGCACCAGCGCGGTCGCGTCCAGGGTCTGGCCGTGCTGGCCGGCGAGCTGGCGCCGCGCCATGGTGTGCAACTCCTGATACAGAGTCGCGAGCACGCGATCGAGTGCGCCGCGATCGCCTTCGCGGGCGGCATCCAACAGGATCGTGATGTCAGCGCTTTCGGCCATATCGCCCCTCGACTCGGTGGAGACTATAGCGCGTTCATCTTCACATGATAGCGATCATGGTGGCATCGCCCGCGCCGCGCCGGCGCCGTTCGTCCGGAACCGGCGCCCGCAACCTGCGGACCGCTGAGGACGAGTCGGCCCGGCGGCGGGCAGCGCCGGGTCGCCGCTTCAGCGTTGGCAGTGCCCGCACCAGACCGTGGTGCGCTGGCCGATGCTGGCCTGTTTGAGCGGCCGTCCGCAGCGCGGGCAGGGTTCGCCGCCGCGGCCGTAGGCCGACAGCTCCTGCTCGAAATAGCCGGGCGCGCCGTCCGGGCTGATGAAGTCTCGCAGGGTCGTGCCGCCGCGCTGGATGGCGTAGGCCAGGATGTCCTTGATCGAGGCCGCGAGCTCGCCGTAGCGGTCGCGCGAGACCTTGCCGGCCGCGCGCAGCGGCGACACCCCGGCCGCGAACAAGGCCTCGGCGACGTAGATGTTGCCTACCCCGACCACCACCCGCTGATCCATCAGGAAGGTCTTCACCGGCGCCTTGCGGCCACGGCTGAGCTCGAACAGGTAGTCGCCGTCGAAGGCGTCCGAGAGCGGCTCCGGGCCGAGGTCGCGCAGCAATTCGTGGGTCTCGCCGGGCGCCTGCCACAGCAGGCAGCCGAAGCGGCGCGGGTCGTTGAAGCGCAGCACCTGGTCGGAATCGAGCAGCAGGTCGACGTGGTCGTGCGCGCGCACCGGCGTGTCCGCGGGCAGCACGCGCAGGCTGCCGGACATGCCCAGGTGCAGCAGGGCGCTGCCGGCGGCGGTGTCGAGCAGCAGGTACTTGGCGCGGCGGCGCACCGCGTCGATGCGTTCGCCGGGCAGGGTGTCTTCGATCTGCAGCGGGATCGGCCAGCGCAGGTCGGGGCGGCGCAGGATCGCGGTGACGACGCGGCGGCCTTCCAGATGCGGCGCCAGGCCGCGCCGGGTGGTTTCGACTTCAGGCAATTCAGGCATGCGGCAAGGGTACTATCCCGGCCAGGCCGCGCATCGTTCGAAGGCCGAAACTGGGAGTCGCTTCATGCCGCACGCGCCCGCGTCCGAGGAAGCCGCCGCACACCGGTCACGGCTCGCCGCGAAGGCGCCGGACGAACCGGCCGCGCACCCGCCGGGCCGGCGCCTGCGCAGTTTCGCCAGCGCCGAGATCGACATGGCGCTCGACGCCCTGGGCTGGCGCGGCAATCGCATCCATGCCGGCGTGCACCTGGCGCGCAAGGGGCTGCGGCGGGTCCGCGCCACGCTCGCCCTCGGCGGCGGCGCGCTCGGTCCGGGCGCGGTGTTGGTCGACCGCGAGTTGCGCCGGCTCAACCGCGATTTGTCGGCATTGCGCGACGCCCATGCGCTGGTCGAAACCCTGGACCGTCTGCTGCGCCTGTCGCTCGAGGCCGAGGTCCGCACCCTGTTGCGCCGCGCCCGCCGCCGCGCCGCGCAGGCGCGCGCGCGGGTCGCGCACCAGGCCCGCGCCGACGACCCCGAGCTCGGCGCGCGCCGTTCTTTGTTGCGGGTGTTGCGCGCCGCGCTGCGGGCGCTGCCCTGGGACGGCCTGAAGCCGGAGGACTGGCGCGGGGCGGTTACCGCCAGCCTGGCGCGGGTCGCCCGCGGCGCCGAACGCGCGCGCCGCAGCGGCGTGGACGAGGACTGGCACGACTGGCGCCGGCGTGCGCGGCGGTTGTCGCAGCAGCAACGCGCCCTGAAAGCGGCCAAGCTGGGCCGCGATGCGCCGAAGTTCGACAAACACACGATCGAGCGCCTCGGCGCGGCCCAGGACCTGAACCTGCTGCTCGATCATTGCGGGCGCCGTTCGGTGTTCGGCAAGGCCGACCGCGGCGCCTTGCGGCGCTATGCCGAGGGCGAGCTGGCGCGGTCGCGCGGGGAGATCGTGAATGGGGGCGAGGAAGGGCGCGGCTCGGAGTAGGGGCCGTTCCTCGCTGCTGGCCCCTCACCCCCACCCTCCCAGCTTTGCACTTCCTGCGGTCGCCGCAGGCGGGAGAGGGAGCAAAACGGGGCGGAAGACAGGCTGGGCCGGGCTGCCGCGACCGCCGGTCGGCGGGCGCCGGCTGAACCCTTTCGGCCGCGCCCGTTGCGGGCGTCCTTGCCCGTTGGAATAAACGACCCCATCACATCGCAGAGCCGTACCGGCGCGAAGGGTCCGCGCCGGGTGGCATCATTTGCTCAGGACCGGCCGCTTCGGGCCGGCCCCCGTGGTCTGTCGGAGTTTCGAAATGCCCGCTTCCCTGATCGATTTCCTTGCCGGCGGCCTGGTCCAGGCCGGCTTCTGGGAACTCGCCGTGTACTTCCTCGCGGTCACCCAGCTCACCATCATGTCGGTGACGCTGTACCTGCATCGCTCGATGGCGCACCGCTCGGTCGATTTTCATCCCGCGCTGGCGCACGTGTTCCGTTTCTGGACCTGGCTGACCACCTCGATGATCACCAAGGAGTGGGCGGCGATCCATCGCAAGCACCACGCCAAGTGCGAGACCGAGGAAGACCCGCACAGCCCGCAGTTCAAGGGCATCGACACGGTCATGTGGCGCGGCGTCGAGCTTTACCGCGAAGCGCGCGGCGAGCGCGAGGACATCGAGAAATACGGCAAGGGCTGCCCGGACGACTGGATCGAACGCAAGCTCTATACGCCGCATGCGACCTTCGGCCCGACCTTGCTGCTGTTCATCAGTTTCGTCCTGTTCGGCTTCGCCGGCGTGGCGATCTGGGCGCTGCAGATGGTGTGGATTCCGTTCTGGGCCGCCGGCGTGGTCAACGGCCTCGGCCATTGGTGGGGCTATCGCAATTTCGAGACCACCGACACCGCGACCAACCTGACCCCGTGGGGCTTCTGGATCGGCGGCGAAGAGCTGCACAACAACCATCACGCCTTCCCGAGCTCGGCCAAGTTCGCCCTGCGCAAGTGGGAGTTCGACATCGGCTGGGCGGCGATTCGCGGCCTGCAGGCCGTGCGCCTGGCCAAGGTGCTGCGCGTCGCGCCGACCCTGGACGTGCGCCCGAACATCGCCATGCCGGACACCGAAACCCTGCGCGCGTTGCTGGCGATCCGCTTCCAGGCGATGACCGACTATTACCGCAGCGTGACCCTGCCGACCCTGCGCGAAGAAGCCGCGCACGCCGGCGACCGCATGCGCACCCTGCCGCGTCGTCTGCGCAAGGGCCTGGCCGACGGCGGCCGCTGGCTCGACGACGGCGCGCGCGCGCGCCTGCAGAGCTGGATCGACGAGCGGCCGCGCATGGCGACCTTGGCCGAATTCCGCCAGCGCCTGGCGCAGGTGCTCGACGACCGTTCGCACGATGCGCAGGCCACCTTGAACCGTCTGCACGCCTGGTGCGTCGACGCCGAGGCCAGCGGCATCCAGTCGCTGCAGGCGTTCTCCGCGCGCATGAAGGGCTACGCACTGGCGCCGGCGCGCCACTGAGCGTTCGAAGCCGGTTCGCCGGTTGGGTCGTTCCAATAAGAACCCGCGCAGCGATGCGCGGGTTTTTTATTGCCGCACATGCAGCGCGCCGTGCAGGCCGCGACGGCTCGGCCGCCGCTCTGCGCGGCAGCCTCTTCAGGACCGCGACGCCCATCAGCATTTGCCGCCCGGCGAGGGTGTAGCGTGCGCAGGAATGGAGTCGCCGCGCCGGACCGCGTCCCGCGCCGCATAAGGAGATGCCGCATGCGCAGGGACATCGTTGCCCGAGACATCGCTGCTCGCGCCGTCCGCGCGCCGCTTCCGATTCCCTCTTTCCTGCCTGCCCGTGCCGCCCTGGGCCGTACGGGATCGACGTCATTGCAAGGACGAACCCGCCACCCGTGAACGCGCCGCGCGCCAGGGACGGGGCCGCGCTTCAAGCAAAGGAGACAGAACAGATGAAGGTATTCCGTAGCAAGCGCATCAAGCTGCTCATGCTGGCCTCGTTGTTCGCTGCCGGCATCGGCTTCGGCGTGGCCCAGGCCGACAGTCCCTACCGCGAAGGCTGCCCGCCGAAGGCCGGCTGCAAGTACGGCGGCCAGCGCGTCGGTTGCTGCATGCTGCCCTGAGGATCGCGAACCATGAGGACTTTTCGCAGCACCCGCGTGAAGTACCTGGCGATCGCCGCGCTGTTCGCCGCTTCGGTCGGTTTCGGCGCGGCCCAGGCCGACAACAAGTACGCCGAGGGCTGCGCGCCCAAGGCCGGCTGCCAGTTCGGCGGCAATCGCTTCGCCTGCTGCATGGACGATTCCTGATCCAAGGCGGTCGATGATCCGTGCGCGACCGGCCTTGCGCCGTGCGCACCCGTGTTGCCGGCGTCGCCTGCGCGCCGCCGGCAACCCTGATCGGCCGAGCCGGCAGCGCAGGATCCCGCGATCCGCGGCCCGGACTTGCCTGGCGCCGCCGCCCGCGTCAGGCTGCGCGGCAAAGCCGCCGTTCCCGGCGCCACCCGGTTCCCGTGCATGCGCCGACTGATTGCGATCGCGTTCTGTATTCCGTTCGTCTGCGCGGCGCAGCACGTCGCCTCGACCGGCGACTATTTGTCGCGCATGGACGGCGACCAGGACGGCAAGATCTCGCTGCTCGAGTACCAGGACTGGCTCAGTTACGCCTTCGACGCGATGGACGCCAACCGCGACGGCCAGTTGGATGCGCAGGAGCAGCCCGCGAGCGGCCGCGGCGCACGCGCCGCGCTGTCGCGCGAGCAGCATCGCCTGACCCTGGCCGAGCGTTTCGGCAAACAGGACCGCAACCGCGACGGCTGGCTCGACGCACGCGAACTGGCCTCGCCTCCGCAGTGATCGCCGGCCTGAACCGCTCGTTCTGCCGAGGCGAACGCTAAGGCCACGAGCGTCGCGTTTCCGGCGCGTTGCGCGATGCGCATCCGGCGAATTCTCCGCAGCCCGTCGCATTGCCCGGATCGCGCAATTGCCGCCGCCGCACCGCGCGTGATACCTAGTCGCGATGAATTACGCATTGCCCCGCGGCGAACTGGATACGCTGTTCGCCGGCCCCCAATCGGTCACCTCCGAACAACGCCGCGAACTGGCCGAACTGATCGTCGAACGACTGCGTCAGGTCCATGGCGAACGCCTGCTGGCGGTCGCCATGTACGGCTCGACCGCGCGCGACGGCGACGGCCCGTACTCGGACATCGAACTGTGGGCGGTGCTCGACGACGACGCCCTCGGCGCCGACTACGACGAAACCCTGGAATGGGTGCACGGCCGCGGCAAGGCCGAGCTCAACCTGATGTCGCGGACCGCCATCGAGGCCTACGCGCGCGAAGTCGACGAAGGCTGGGCGCTCAGCCACGGCCAGTTCGTGCATGCGCGCGCGCTGTGGATCGCGCCCGATCACGGCGCCCTGGTCGAGACCTTGCGCTCGCTCGCCGCGCACCCGAACGACGAGGCGGTCGATGAGGCCTTGGCCGAAATCGTGGTCGGCGAGCTGTACGAACTGGTCGGCAAGCTGCGCAATCGCTACGCGCGAAAACCGCTGTCCTTGCTCGCCTGCGAGTTCGCCCAGCACCTGGCCTGCCTGATCGGCCTGGCCGAGCGGCACGTGTTCGCATCGAGCGGGACCATGTTCGACGAAGCCGCCGACCTGCCCGGGCCGGACGGTGCGGCGCAATTGTTCGGCCTGGTCGGCCAGGGCGATCTGCGCGACGAAGTGGTGCTGAGCATGGCCGTGGAACGGGTCTGGACCGGCCTGGAGGAATGGGCGCACGCCGCGTCCTTGCACCAGGCGCTGGAACTGCGCTGCGCGGCGTCGGAGCGCTGAACGGCGCCGATCCGGTACAGTCCGCATCGTCGATGGGACCGCTGCGGGGCGTAACCGGCGCGCCCGCATGAGCGCGACGCGCGTCGCCGCCGGGTCCTGCGCAGTGCCGTCGACAGCGCCGACTCCGGTTTCCCGATCGATCGCCGAGGGCCTCCTGCGATGGGCCGAATGCTGCATCCCTGGTTCGCTGAAGCGCGCCTCGTCGCCGCGCGCGGCGGCGCATGGCGACGCGGCCGGACCCTGTCGGCGGCCGCCGCCGCGGCGATCGTCTTGCCGTTGCTGCTGCGTGGCTGGGGGGGCGATGCCGCGGCCCTGGCCGAGGCCCTGCCGCGCCTGATCGAACGCTTGCCGCTGCCGTTCGGTCTGCTCGCCATCGCTACGGCGTATGCGGTCGCGCGCGGACGCTCGATCGCGCTCGATGAGTACCTGCGCCTGGGGTGGTGGGCGGCGGCGCCGATCGAGCCGTCGCGGGCCACGCGCAGCCTGGTCTTGCTGGCCGGCCTGGCGACGCTGGCGGCGATGGCATTCGCGGCGACCGTGCTCGCCGCTTGCGGTGGCGACCGCGCGAGCCTGCACGCCGCCTACTGGGTCGTCGACGGCGGGCTCGCGCTCGGCGCCGTGCTGGGCCTGTTCGCGGCCCTGCGCCATCGCCGCCATCCGGCGCAGCGTTTGCGCGAAGGCGCGCGCCTGCCAGTGTTCGGCCTGGCCTGGCTCGACGATGCGCGACTGCCGCACCTCAGCGACTGGCAACGGCGCGAAGGCGTGTTGCGTTGGCGCCGCGGCGGTCACGCCTGGATGATCGGCGCGGTGCTGTTCGGCCTGCCGAGTTCGACCGGTGCGAGCAGCGGCATCGGCGTGTTGCTGATCGCCATCGCGCTGGCCTGGTTCAGTCTGATCCTGCAGGCCTGCGTCGCCGCGACGCTCGATGCCGACGCCTTGCTGGCGAGCACGCCGCGCGCGCCGCATCGGCTGGCGCAGGCGGCCTGGCGGTATCCGGCCTTCGCCTTGCTCTGCGCCCTGGCATTCGCGAGCGTCGGTGCCGCGCTGTTGGCGCTGACCTGGCGTGCTGCGCCGGTATTGCTCGCGATTGTGCTCATCCTTTCATCGCCGGCGCTGCTTGCGCTGCGTCCCCTCCTTCACCGGCCTTTGTCGCGATGACCGTCCTGCTCGAACTCGAAGGCCTGCAGCACCGCTATGACGAGCACGCGGTGCTGCACGGCATCGATCTGCGCTTGCAGGCTGGCGAATTCGCCGCGCTGATCGGTCCGAACGGTTCCGGCAAGACCACCCTGCTGCATTGCCTGGCCGGGCTGCAGCGGGCGAGCGCGGGGCGCGTGTTGATCGACGGCCACGACCTCGCCCGCGCACCGCTGCAGGCGCGGCGCCTGCTCGGCTTCGCGGTCGACCCGGCGCGTCTGCCGCCGTTGTTGACCGGTCGCGAATGCCTGCGCCTGTTCGCCGGTACGCGCGAGCTCAGCGAAATTCCCGCGCCGACGCTGGCCCTCGCCGAGATCCTGGCGCTGGCGCCGATGCTGGATCGCCGCATCGGCCAGTACTCGCTCGGCACCCGCCAGAAACTGGCGATCGCGCTGGGTCTGCTCGGTGAGCCGCCCTTGCTGGTGCTCGACGAACCGCTCAACGGCCTCGACCCGCTCAGCGCCTACGCACTCAAACGCCATCTACAGCAGCTAGCTCACGATCGCGGCACCGCCGTGTTGCTGGCGACCCATTCGCTCGATGTCGCCGAGCGCTTCATCAGCCGCGCGCTGTTGCTGATGGACGGCCGTTTGCGTCGCGATTGGCCGGCCGGCGAGCTCGATGCGATCCGCGCCGACCCGCAGCGGTCGCTGGAGCAGTCGATGGTCGAGGCCTTGGCGGACGAGCGGCCGGCGGATGCGGAGTAGTTTGGGGCAGCGGCGCGACGTCATCGTCTTACGGCCGGTGGCGTCGTCGATGCCATTGCGCGGTCGCGGCTCGCGCCGGTCCT
>NZ_JBQEOE010000010.1:42299-83543 GCF_052045105.1 Lysobacter sp. 22409
GATACCGCAACCGCCCGCGCAACCTGCCCGGCCCCGCAATGAACCCGCCAGCCGAGTCCCCCTTCGGAAAAGGGGGGCAAGGGGGGATTGGCGACAGCGCCGCAGTTCTTCTGTCACCGCCGAGCCCAACGTCATCGTCCTACGGCCGCTCGCGTCGTCGACACCATTGCGCGGTCGCGGCTTGCGCCGCTCCTACCCAAGAGCGACGCCGCTTCAAGGGTAGGCCCACGGGGATTTCCTTCGGTCGCAAGCCGCGACCGCGATCCCGCAAACATCGGCGCTACCGATGAGCCCCGGTTTGGATGCGCCACCCGACTGCTACCATGTCCCCGTTGCAGAAGAGTGGCGCCGGCCGAAGGCCGCTGCCCGCCGAAGGCGCAGGCTCCCATAATCGCTCAGGCTCGGCCCTTCATCGGCCGGAACACTGCAACGAACACGCCGATCTGGAGAGAGGCCGCGACGCGGCCCACCGAAGGGGCAAGCGGCCGCTGTCGCGACAGCGCGCCGCCCAAACTCTCAGGTAAAAGGACAGCGGGAGCGGCACCGCGGCCTTCGGGCCACGGAGACAGGCAAGCGCATGCGGCTCACGGCCGCGCCTGCGCTTGCCGCGCTGTCCGGCCGCTCGTCCTCATCGCAGCGGCGCGTCCGCGTCTTCGTGCCCGGCCGCGGTTCATTCGTGCCCGCCCGACGGAGAACCGCCGTGTTGCTGCAACTGATCTATCTCATCGCCATCAGCGCCGAAGCCATGACCGGCGCGCTCGCCGCCGGCAAGCGGCGCATGGACCTGTTCGGCGTCGTCATCATCGCCAGCGTCACCGCGCTCGGTGGCGGCTCGCTGCGCGACATCGTGCTCGGCCACTACCCGCTCGGTTGGGTGCGGCATCCCGAGTACCTGGGCTACACCATCGGCGCGGCGATCGCCGCGACCTTCCTGGCCAAGAAACTGCACCGCTTGCGCCGCGCCTTCCTCTGGCTGGATGCGCTCGGCCTGATCGCCTTCACCCTGATCGGCTGTTCGGTCGCGCGCGAAGGCGGGCACGCCCCGGTCATCGTCGTCATCGCCGGCATGTTGACCGGCGCGTTCGGCGGCGTGTTGCGCGACGTGCTGTGCAACGAGATCCCGCTGGTGTTCCAGCGCGAGTTGTACGCGGTGATTTCGCTGCTGACCGGCGTGGCCTATCTGGCGATGCTGCGCTTCGGCGTCGCCGAGAACCTGGCCGTGCTGCTCTGTCTCGGCGGCGGTTTCTCCTTCCGCCTGTTGGCGATCCGCTACGAGTGGGAGATGCCGAAGTTCGTTTATCAGTGAGCGTCGGCGCAGCCTGCGCTGCAGAGCGCGCTCAAGCGTCTTCGGACAGCGCCTGCGCGACGCGTTCGCGGATGGCCGGCACCAGCTCGCGTTCGAACCAGGGGTTGCGCTTGAGCCAGAGATTGTTGCGCGGGCTCGGATGCGGCAGCGCCACCGTATGCGGCCAGCGCTCGCGCCAGGACGCGACCGCGGCGGTCAGCGTGCCGCCGGCGCCGGGCAGGTGATAGGCCTGCGCGTACTGGCCGATGACCAGGGTCAGGCGCAGCCGCTGGAACTGCGCCAGCAGACGCCGGCGCCAGGCCGGCGCGCACTCGGGGCGCGGCGGCAGGTCGCCGGACTTCGCGGTGCCGGGATAGCAGAAGCCCATCGGCAGGATCGCCACCTGGTCAGCGTCGTAGAAGCGTTCGCGATCCAAGCCGAGCCAGGCGCGCAGGCGTTCGCCGCTGGCATCGTCGAAGGGCAGGCCGCTCGCGTGCACCTTGCGGCCGGGCGCCTGTCCGGCGATCAGGATGCGCGACTGCGCGCTCATCTGCAGCACCGGCCGCGGGCCATCGGGCAGATGCGCGGTGCACAGCCTGCACGCGCGAACGTCGGCGAGCAGGGCGGCAAGGGATTCCATCGGCATCGGTTCCGGCAAGGAGGCAGCGGCGGTCGGGTTTGCGCGTGCAAGCCGCGGCCGAGTGTTGGTCGCGGCGCGAAACCCTGTCAAGCTGCGAACCCGCAGCGCAGGGCGGCAGCGCAAAAGACGACGCCGGCGCTAGGCCGGCGTCGTCGTTGCAGCGCTAGTGGGCGGAGAGATTATGCAGTGATGTCGCGGTCCTTGGTTTCCGGCAGGAACAAGGCGCCGATCACCACCGTCATGGCGGCGACGATGATCGGATACCACAGGCCGCTGTAGATGTTGCCGGTGGCGGCGACGATGGCGAACGCGGTGAACGGCAGGAAGCCGCCGAACCAGCCGTTGCCGATGTGGTACGGCAGCGACATCGAGGTGTAGCGGATGCGGGTCGGGAACAACTCGACCAGCCAGGCGGCGATCGGGCCGTAGACCATCGTCACCAGCAGCACCAGGAAGGTCAGCAGCGCGATCACCATCGGCTTGTTGATCTGCGCCGGGTCGGCCTTGGCCGGATAGCCCGCGGTCTGCAGCGCTTCGGTCAATTGCTTGCCGAAGGCTTCCGACTGCGTCTTGAAGGCGGCGCCGTCGAGCGATTCGCCTTCGAAGCTGCTCAGGCTGGCGCCGCCGATGCTGACCGTGGCGACGCTGCCGGCCGGGCCGGCCGCGTTGACGTAGGGAATGCCCTTCTTGGCCAGCGCCGACTTGATGATGTCGCAGGACTGCTTGAAGGTCGCCTTGCCGACCGGGTCGAACTGGAACGCGCAACGATCCGGATCGGCGGTGACGGTGACCGGCGAGGCGGCGACCGCGGCTTCCAGCGCCGGGTTGACGTTATGGGTGAGCGCCTTGAACACCGGGAAGTAGGTGAACACCGCGATCAGGCAGCCGGCCAGCACGATCTTCTTGCGGCCGATCTTGTCCGACAGCCAGCCGAAGAAGATGAAGCCGCCGGTGGCCAGGGCCAGGGCGATCGCGATGAAGATATCGGCCTGGTTCGGGTCCATGCCGAGGGTCTTGGTGAGGAAGAACAGCGAGTAGAACTGGCCGCCGTACCAGACCACGGCCTGGCCGGCGGTGGCGCCGAGCAGGGCGAACAGGGCGATCTTGCCGTTCTTGGAGAAGAAGCTCTCGGTGATCGGCGCCTTGGAGGTCTTGCCTTCGGCCTTCATCTGCTGGAACAACGGCGATTCGGCCAATTGCATGCGGATCCACACCGACACACCGAGCAGGATCACCGAGAACCAGAACGGGATGCGCCAGCCCCAGGACTCGAAATCTTCCTTGCCGAGGTAATTGCGGCAGGCCCAGATCACCAGCAGCGACAGGAACAGACCGAGCGTTGCGGTGGTCTGGATGAAGCTGGTGTACAGGCCGCGCTTGCCGTTGGGCGCGTGCTCGGCGACGTAGGTCGCCGCGCCGCCGTACTCGCCGCCGAGCGCCAGGCCCTGCAACAGCCGCAAGGTAATCAGAATGACCGGCGCGGCGATGCCCAGGGTGGCGTAACTGGGCAGGATGCCGACCAGGAAGGTCGCCAGGCCCATGATCACGATGGTGACCAGGAAGGTGTACTTGCGTCCGATCATGTCGCCGAGGCGGCCGAACACCAGCGCGCCGAACGGACGCACCGCGAAACCGGCGGCGAAGGCGAGCAGGGCGAAGATGAACTGGCTGGTCTCGTTCAAACCGCCGAAGAACTGCTTGCCGATGATCACGGCGAGCGAACCGTAGAGGTAGAAGTCGTACCACTCGAACACGGTGCCGAGGCTGGAGGCGAAGATGACCTTCTTGTGGTCCTTGGTCAGCGGCGTGCTTTGCGGCGCTGCGTTTGCGGTGATGCTGGACATGTCTGTTCCCCCGAACAGTGGAGAGGAGCGGGCCGGGGCCCGCCGGGGCGATTCTTTCTATGCTGCTGTCGCGACTTTCCGATCAGAAGCTGTACTTGACGTGGGTCTGCAGGCGGTTGATTTCGCCGCGGTCGCCGCTTTCGATCTCGCGCTGGCCCCAGATGTACTCGGCACCCAGGTCGAGTTTCGGGATCGGGGTATAGATCAGGTTGATGTGGGCCGATTGCGCCGACTTGGTGATGCCCAGGCCGGTCAATGCGGTCTTGTTGTCGTATTCGGCGCGCGAATAGAACAGGTTGCCGCGCAGCTTCGGGGTGAACGCGTGGCGCCAGCCGACGAAGCCCGAGACCAGGTCGATGTTCTCCAGGTCGCCGCTGGCGTCGAGCACGGCGTCGTTGTTGAGCGCCAGGCCGACGTAGCGGCCGATGCCGCTGCCGGTGGTGACCATGTAGCGCAGGTCGTCCTTGGCGCCGAGGTTCCACTTGCCCGACAGGCTCAGGCCGTAGCCGGTGTTGCTGTCGTTGATGCGACCGGACTGATACTTGAGCTGGCGGGCGAGCGCGCCGACGCTGAAGTGGCCCCAGTCGCCCTTGGCGGTGTAGCGCGCGGTCACGTCCGGCACCGCGCCGTCGTCGCCGGCGACCTGGGCCATGTTGCCGCGGAACGGCGTGTACACCGTCTCCGGGTTCTCGATCGAGAACGACCACGGCCCGCTGGTGTAGCGCAATTGCGCCTGGCGTACGAACACCGTGCCCTCGGTGGGGCCGAGGAAGTCGACCGTGTCCGGCAACGCCGCGGTGTCCTGGAAGTTCGACCAGGCCTGGCCGGCCATCCACTTGTTCCAGGTCACGTAGGCCTGGCGCAGCGTCAGCGCGTAAGTGTTGGTGGCGACCTCGCTGCCGGTGAAGGCGGTGCTGCCGCCGCCGTAGAGGTCGAATTCCAGATAGCCCTTGAGCTTGTCGCCGCTTTCCAGGTCGGTGTCGGCGGCGAACCAGAAGCGCGAGAAGTTCGCGCCCATGTCGGTGTCGCTGCCGCCTTCGCGGGTGGCCGCGCCGCCGACCGGAATCGCCTTGGGCACGTAGAACAGGCGCCCGACCGAACCGTCGGCGATGTCGCCGTCGTTGGTCTGGGTGACCGAGGCATCGAGCTTGATGAAACCGCCGTAGCTGAAACGGGTGCCGGGGTTGCCGGCGGTCGAGATCGGCGTGCTCTGGATGCCGGGCTTGGCCGGCGTCGCCGCGACCGCGGCCGGTGCGGCGGCCTGCGCGGCCTTGACCTCGGTGACCTGGGTCTGCACCTGCTGCTGTTGCGAGACCAGTTGCTGGACCATGCGTTCGAGTTCGGCGACGCGCGTTTCGAGTTCTTTTTCCTTTGCCGTCTGCGCGAAAGCCAGGCCGGGCAGCGCCAGGGCGACCAGCAAGGCCGCGGCCAGGGGCCGCCGTCGCATCGCCGCGCGCCGCGGTGCCGTGCGTGTGAGCACACTAGTGAACGTCATGATTCCCTCCCGAGGAACGCCGCGCGGTACGTGCGGCTGCGGCCAGCCTGCGCGCGGCCGAGACGGCTTCACCATTCGCCATTGGTCGTAACGGCGCGATTCAGTTCTCCATTTACGGCCAAGTTACGACCAAGGTCTAAATGGGTGCCGCAGCGGCGGTCGCGATGAATGCGGCAAACTGGGAAGCCCGACGGGTCGAGGGCCGGGATTGCGGATTCGAGATTCGTAAGCTGCGATGATGGCTTGGTCGATTCTCGAATCCCCAATCCCGAATCCCAGCCGTCTTACGGAGCCCCCACTCATGACTCACCCCGTCACCGTCTACCCGACCGACGCGGACTTCGCTGCGAAGTCGCGCTACCGGCGCGAAGACTACGAACGTCTCTACGCCGAATCGGTCGCCGACCCGGACGCGTTCTGGGGCGGCGTGGCCAAGCGCCTGGACTGGTTCAAGGCGCCGACCAAGATCAAGAACGTCAGCTTCGATCTGGCCGACTTCCACATCCACTGGTACGAGGACGGCGAGCTCAACGCCAGCGTCAACTGCCTCGACCGCCATCTGGCCGAGCGCGGCGACAAGACCGCGCTGCTGTTCGAGCACGACGACCCGAGCCTGCCGGCCGAGCACATCAGCTACCGCGAGCTGCATGCGCGCGTGTGCCGTCTGGCCAATGCGCTGCGTAACCTCGGCGTCAAGAAGGGCGACCGCATCACCATCTACCTGCCGATGATTCCCGAGGCCGTGGTGGCGATGCTCGCTTGCGCGCGGGTCGGCGCGATCCACTCGGTGGTGTTCGGCGGCTTCGCCCCGAACTCGATCGCCGACCGCGTCGCCGACTGCGCCAGCAAGCTCGTCATCACCGCCGACGAAGGCCTGCGCGGCAGCAAGAAGATTCCGCTCAAGGCCAACGTCGATGCGGCCCTGAAGCTGCCCGGCACCAACTCGGTCGAAACCGTGCTGGTGGTGCGCCACACCGGCGCCGCGGTCGACATGCAGATGCCGCGCGACCGCTGGTACGACGCGGTGGTCGAAGGCCAGCCGGAAACCTGCGAGCCCGAGCGCATGAACGCGGAAGACCCGTTGTTCATCCTCTATACCTCCGGCAGCACCGGCAAGCCCAAGGGCGTGCTGCACACCACCGGCGGTTACCTGGTCTATGCTAGCTTCACCCACGAGGCAGTGTTCGACCTGCGCGAAGACGACATCTACTGGTGCACCGCCGACGTCGGCTGGGTCACCGGTCACAGTTACATCGTCTATGGCCCGCTCGCCAACGGCGCCACCGCGCTGGTCTTCGAGGGCGTGCCGAACTATCCGGACGTGTCGCGTTTCTGGAACGTGATCGACAAGCACAAGGTGAGCGTGTTCTACACCGCGCCGACCGCGATCCGTGCGCTGATGCGCGACGGCGACGAGCCGGTCAAGAAGACCTCGCGCGCCTCGCTGCGTCTGCTCGGCACGGTCGGCGAGCCGATCAACCCCGAAGCCTGGCGTTGGTATTACGAGGTGGTCGGCGATTCGCGTTGCCCGATCGTCGATACCTGGTGGCAGACCGAGACCGGCGGCATCCTGATCACCCCGTTGGCCGGCGCGATCGACCTCAAGCCCGGTTCGGCGAGCAAGCCCTTCTTCGGCGTGCAGCCGGCCCTGGTCGACGCCAACGGCGGCGAGCTCGCAGGCGAGGCCGAAGGCAATCTGGTGCTGAAGGATTCCTGGCCGGGGCAGATGCGCACCGTCTATGGCGACCACCCGCGTTTCATCGAGACCTATTTCAAGACCTACCCCGGCAGCTACTTCACCGGCGACGGCTGCCGCCGCGATGCCGACGGCTACTACTGGATCACCGGGCGCGTCGACGACGTCATCAACGTCAGCGGCCACCGCATCGGCACCGCCGAAGTCGAGAGCGCGCTGGTCTCGCACCCCAAGGTCGCCGAAGCGGCGGTGGTCGGTTTCCCGCACGACCTCAAGGGCCAAGGCATCTACGCCTACGTGACCCTGATCGCCGGCGAAGCGCAGAACGACGAATTGCGCAAGGAACTGGTGGCCTGGGTGCGCAAGGAGATCGGCCCGATCGCCACGCCCGACCATCTGCAGTGGGCGCCGGGCCTGCCGAAGACCCGTTCGGGCAAGATCATGCGCCGCATCCTGCGCAAGATCGCCGAGAACGCGCCGGATCAGTTGGGCGACACCAGCACGCTCGCCGACCCGTCGGTGGTCGAGAGCCTCGTGAGCGAGCGACTGGGGCGATAAGAGCGTCACTGCCTGGCTGGCACGGCTGTTATCGCGGTCGTGCTGGTTGCGGGGGGCGGCTGTAGCAGCAGCAACAGCAAATCCCCCCTGCCCCTTTTTTCAAAGGAGGGATTCGGTAGGAAGGTGATTCCCGGGTTGGGTGATTCGTGAGCGAGGCTGCAAATAGCCTTGCTTGGGCAGCTCAAGCTCCACTTCGAGTTCCACCTCAAGCTCCACCTCAAGTTCCACTTCAAGTTCCACTTCAAGCGTCAGCTCAAGCTGGCATTGGTATACCCGTGCTGTTGCTGTTCCCCCCTTTGAAAAAGGGGGGCAGGGGGGATTTGCTTCGGCTTTCGCCTTCAATCTTGACTCACGATCCCAGGCAAACGCTCGGACACGACGCGATATATCTCCTCCATCACCGCAGCCGTTTCCCTGTGCACCTGCAGGTTGTCGAAGCGGATCACCTTCAGCCCGAGCATCTCCAACGCGACCGTCCTTCTTTCATCCGCCGTCAGGCCTGAATCGGTGGCGTGCTGCGAGCCATCGACTTCGACGATCAGCCCCGCCGCCGGCGCATAAAAGTCGACCACATAACGTAGCAACGGCTTCTGCCGGTAGAACTGCACGCCGAGCATCTGCTTGCGCCGCAACAGCCGCCACAACCGCTGTTCGGCGGCGCTGGCGTCGCCTCGCAGGCGGCGCGCGGGCGTTTTGAGACCGGGTTCATACGAATGCATACCCACATTTCACCCGCCTTCACCCATCGTCCAATAGCGGACGAACCCCCTGTACGACGTAAGATTCCTGCCATGTACGTCGTCCGCAGCACCCTTCCCCCGACCAGGCCCGCCCCATGCCGACCCTGCTGATCGCCGACGACCACCCGCTGTTCCGCGAAGCCTTGCGCGGCGCGGTCGCGCGGGTGCTGCCGGACGCGGCCCTGCGCGAAGCCGACAGCGTCGATGCGCTGTACGCGCTGGTCGAGGCCGAATCCGACGCCGATCTGTTGCTGCTCGACCTCAACATGCCCGGCGCGCAAGGCTTCAGCGCGCTCGTGCATCTGCGTGCGCTGCATCCGCAGTTGCCGATCGTGGTGGTGTCGGCGCGCGAGGAGCCGGCGACGATGCGCCGCGCGCTGGATCATGGCGCGGTCGGTTTCATTCCCAAGTCCGCCGACGCGGCGACGCTCGGCGCGGCGCTGACCACGGTGCTCGACGGCGACCGTTGGGCGCCGGCCGCCGCCTTCGCCGCGCCGGCCGCGAATGCCGACGAACACGAAGCCGCGCAACGCCTGCGCGACCTCACCCCGCAGCAGTTCCGCGTTCTGCAGATGCTCGGCGCCGGCCTGCTCAACAAACAGATCGGCTACGAACTCGGCGTCTCCGAAGCGACGGTCAAGGCCCACGTCACCGCGATCCTGCGCAAGCTCGGCGCCAACAACCGCACCCAGGCGGTGCTGATCGCCGGCCGTCTCGCCCTCGATCCCAGCGCGATCGTGCCGCCGCCGGAAGAGGTCGAGTAAGCGGGTTCACCGGCGACCACCGCTCGCCGCTTGCGCGCACTCGAACCGTCGCAGGGAATCCGCAGACGATGGACGGCCACCCGAGTTTCCCCGACCCGGTAACCAAAAGCATCGACATCCAGGCCGCGCCGACGACGGTGTGGCAGGCGCTGACCGATCCTGTGCGCATGCCGGCGTGGATGTCGGAGGAGCCGCTCGAAGTCGTCACCGACTGGGCCATCGGCAGCCCGATCGTGATCCGCGGCGTGTTGCACGGACGGCTGCGTTTCGAGAACAGCGGCATCGTTCGCGCCTTCGAAGCCGGGCGCGTCCTCGAATACAGCCATTGGAGCTCGCTGTCGCGGCGCGCGCTCGCCGACGCGCCCGAGAACCACGTCGGCATCGCATTGCGGCTGCATCCGAGCGGCCACGGCACGCGACTCGAGCTGAGCCTGAGCAATCTCGGCGACTATGCGGTCTACGGCCACATGAATTTCTACTGGGAAGTCACCCTGGCGGTGCTCAAGCGTTACTGCGAAGCACAGGCGCGGTAACGAGCGTCCGTTGCGCGGCCACGCTCGCCGCCCGTCGGCGCGATGCGAGTTGCCGCGGACGGCCATTGAATCGACAACGCAGCTGCCGGCATAGTCGCGCCATCAATGGACCGCCATCGAGAAAGGAAGCGGCATGAATCGCTCGACCCGCTGGATGCTGTCGTTGGCGATGCTCGTAATCGCGCTGCCCGCAGCCGCGCAGGACATCGAATGCGACTTCGACCAGGACTATCTGGCCAAGCGCATGCAACAAGCCGCTGCGCGCCACGGCGGCCGACTCGATGCCGCCACCGGCACCGCCATCTGGAAACTGCGCAACGGCGAGACGGTCACGGTCGCCAGCGGCGGTTGCGTGCATTACGGCACGACGGTGAGTCTGGTCTATGCGCCCGGCGCGTCCGCACCTTCCCGTGAAGTCGCCATCGAGCGCCTGTTCGCCGCGGTCTCGAAGTACTGGCAGCCGGCGGCTGCACGCCGTTTGCAGGCTTTGGTGCAGGCCGGCGCGTATGCAACCAAGACCTTGGACGACGGCAGCATCGAACTGGTCGGCTCGCTCGACCCGGGGGAAAGTTTTTCGTTCGAATATCGCCTCATCCTCGGCAAGCACGAGGTGCGGATCAGCTGGGAAGAAGCCTGATCCGCGAAACCGCAACCCGCGCACAAACTTGAAAACCGCGCGGCGCGGGTGTTAGCTGGCCGCCTCAATGCGCCGCCGCGCAGTCGCGGTCGGCGCGCACGCGCGACGATCGCGATGCGGTTCAACGGAGGCGTAATGAAGCGGGAACTCGAAGGCAAGGTCGCGGTGATCCACGGCGGTGGCGGCGCGATCGGCGGCGCGGTGGCGCGTGCGTTCGCGCGCGAAGGCGCTCGCTTGTTCCTCGCCGGTCGTAGCCAAGCGCGTCTCGATGCGGTCGTGGCGGACATAGCGAAGGCCGGCGGCATCGCCGAAAGCGCGCAGGTCGATGCGCTCGATGCCGGTGCCGTCGAGCGCCACGCCGAGGCGGTCGCGGCGAAGGCGGGCGCCATCGATATCGTTTTCAACGCGGTGGCCTTCGTGCACGTGCAGGGCGTGCCGTTCGCCGAACTGCCGCCGGCCGACTTCGAGTATCCGGTCCACTCGTACATCCGCTCCAACTATCTGACCGCACAGGCGGCCGCGCGCCACATGGGCGAACGCGGCGGCGTCATCCTGAGCCTGGTCACGCCGGTTGCGCGCATGACCGGTCCCGGCTATCTGGGCCATTGCGTCGCCTGCGCCGGTGTCGAAGCGATGTCGCGCCATCTCGCCGGCGAACTCGGCGGGCGCGGTATTCGCACCGTCTGTCTGCGTTCGCATGCGATCCCTGAAGCGCTGGACGCGGGTTCGCACAGCCGCGAGGTGTTCCAGCCGCTTGCCGACCAGGCCGGCATCTCGGTCGAAGCGATGCTGCAGGGCGCGGCCGAGAGCACCCTGCTCAAGCGTCTGCCGACGCTCGCCGACATCGCCGGCAGCGCGGTCTACGCGGCTTCGGATCGCGCCTCGGCGATGACCGGCGGCATCCTCAATCTCACCGGCGGTTTCCTGGTGGATTGATACGCGGGCGACTCACGGCTCGTCGCGTTGCGCATCCGGCGCCCACACCACGCCGAGTGCGCGAATGCCGAAACCGGACACGCGCTGCACTTCGCGCCACGGGTCCAGCGAGGTGTCGAATTCGATGATCTCGTAGGAGCGGCCGCAGGTGCGCCAACCCGTGCACGGCGCGATGTTCGGCGCCTGGTCCCAGGGAATGCCCGACAAGCGCCGTAACTCCACCCACGCCTCGGCCAGCGAGCCGTGTTGGCTCAGCGATTGCGCGTGATCGGTGTCTTCGATGATGAAGCGCGTCGCCATGATGTCGATGCGTGCTACCCAGAGAGTGGGACTGCGGGGCAAGACCGGGCAGTCGGGCCGGCCTTCCCCAAGGCCGGCGATCCGCGGCATCGTAGCCGGGCTCATGCGTCAGGACAAATCGCCCTGCGTCGCCGTCCTTGCGAACCGCGAGCGCGACTGGAGATCAACCATGGCGGCAAGATCGCGATCGCGAAAACCCGGATCGCGATCACACCCGGCTACGGCGCCTGCGCACTCGTGCGACACGAAGCGCGACGGCGCGCCCGCTTGCGATGGCGGCTCAAGGAAAGCAGCGGTGCGCGCGACGAGGCGTGCGTACTGCGAACACGGACGACGACGTCCTCGCAACCAAGCGCTAGGGCAGGGTGAACTTGCGCATCGCGCGCAGCGGCCACAGCGAAGTGAAGCGTGCGCCGCCGACCAGGCGATGCGCGGCCGACATGCCCTGGATCAGGCCCAGGCGTTCCAGCACGTCCTTGGCGCGGCGGAAGCTATGGCGCGGGTCGGCGGTCAGCATGAACAGATTGATCTCTTTCGCGCTGACGTCGTAACCCTCCAGCTCGACCGTATCGCCCAGCGCGGCCTTCAACTCGGCCTCGATCGTCGCCAGGAAGGCCTCGTCGGCCAGGGACTTGCGCCAGAACTTGATGATGAGTTGATGATCCATCCGCCGATTGTAGGCGCAACCGCGAACGGCGCGATCTGCCCGTGCCGCAATGCCGATGCGCGATCGCGTCGCGCGCCGCGTTGCAGTCGTAATGCCGGATGCGGCCGACAACAAAGCGGCCCGGTTTCCCGGGCCGCTCGTCAAGCTTCCCTGCCTGCCTCGCAGCTCAGTCCTGGGCGCTCTGGTAAGCGACCAGGTAACGGCCTGCGGCGACCGCGAAGGCGGCGCGGCTCACCGTCTTGCCGGGGTCGAAGTAGGCGTGCAGGGTCGGTTGCAGATCGAACGGCCCCTGGGTGACGGCGAAGCGCGCATTGATCAGGCCGCGGTCGAGGGCCAACTGCACGTAACCGCGCAGGCTGGCCGGGATCGACGCCGCATCGTCGACGGCAATGCGCTTGCCGTCGTAGAACGCGGTCAGCTGGCCGTTGAACGCGCGCGCTTCGCTCTGCAAGGCCAGGCTCTGCACCAGCGAATAGGCCAGGCTGACCCGGCTGACGCTGTCGTTCGGGCGGAACGCGCCGTTGAGCGTGCCCATCACGCCGTCCTGCGACTGGCTCAGGTCGCGCAGTGCGCCGCCGTTGGCGACCGCGGATTCGGCATAAGCGTAACGCGCGTCGCCGGGCGAGAGGTCGCTGAAGCTGGAGCGGCCGTTGAACGGCAGGTACTGGCGCACGCTCTGGCCCATCAACAGGTATTGCGCCAGTTCGCTGCGCTTGAGCGTGGCATCGGGGCGGAACTGCTGATCCGAGTAACCGTCGACCAAGCGGTTGGCGACGGCGAATTCGATCGCCGAGCGCGCCGGGTGGGTGGCGACGTCGCCCATGCCGGTGTAGCCGCCGCTCTTGAGGAAACTGATTTCGCCATCGACCGTGCCTGGCAGGCCGTAGCCGTTGGTGACCTTGGCCGGGTCGAGGTTGGTGCCGGACACCGAGCCGACGCCGCGCACGCTGACCTTCCACAGGCCAGGCTTGCCGGGCGCGCCGGTGGTGACGGTGTCGCCGAGCACCGGCAGGGCGATCGAGGAGCCGTACTTGATGCCGTCCGGATCGGTCAGCACCACCGCCAGCGTGTTCTCGCCGATGGTGGCGCGGGCGGCGACCCAGGCGATGTCGCTGGCGACGGTGAAGCTTTGCTCCTCGACCGTGCCGACCGGAGCGAAGTCGACCGAGAACGGCAGGTTCGGCACGCCGCCGGACAGGATCGCGTTGGCGTTGAACGCACGCAGCGGGTTGACCGTGGCGCCGAAGCCGTAGCGCAGCGCGGCGGCCTCGGCGACCGCGGTGTAGGCGTTGACGTGGCCGGCACCGGCTTCCCAGGCCAGGCGGCCGGTCATGTTGGTCGAGGTGCGCTCGAGGATGTCCTTGATCTGCGCCGGGGTCAGGTTCGGATTGGCTTCCAGCATCAGCGCCACGATGCCCGCGACGTGCGGCGTCGCCATCGAGGTGCCGCTCATGTGGGTGTAGTGGGCCAGATAGGCCGGCGCCAGGGTTTCGGCGTCGTGCTGCGCTTCGGTCGCCGGCAGGGCGCCGGTCAGCGCGCGCGTGGACACGATGTCCACGCCCGGCGCGACGATGGTGGGCTGGTTGAAGTAGGTCCACTGGCGGCCGTCGGGCATGGTGAAGCTGCCGCTCTCGCCGCGCTTGCCGCGCGAGGAGAAGCCGGTCAGCACGCCGTCCTTCTCGCCGGCGCCGACCGAGATCACCCACGGCGCCTGTGCGTAGGGGTTGTGGGTGTCTTCGCCGGGGCCGTCGTTGCCGGCGGCGAACACGCTGACGATGCCGCGCTTGTACAGCTCGTAGGTCGAAACGTTGACCGGGTTGAGCGGATCGAACTTGCCGCTGCTGCCCCAGGAGTTGCTGGTCACGCGGATCGGGTGATCGAAGCTGAACTGCTTGGTCGCGGCGTAGTCGAGGCCGCCGACCGCATCGAGGATCAGCAACACTGCACCCGAGCCGTAACCGACCAGGTCCGCACCCGGCGCCACGCCGCGGTACAGGCCGTTGGAGCGGGCGCCGTTGCCGCCGATGGTGCCGGCGCAATGGGTGCCGTGGCCGGAACCGAGGTCGGTGTTGATCACGCCCTCGGTGTAGGAGATCGGCAGCATCGAGTCGAGCGAGTTGAGGTTGGTGGTGCCGAGGGTGTTCTCGACCACGTGCTCGCGGAACTTGAGGTCGTCGTGGGTGGCGTCGATGCCGGAGTCGTTGACCACCACGGTGACGCCGGCGCCGCTGAACGGCACGGCGCGCACGTAGTCGCCGGGGTTGTCGACGGTGCGGGCGGCGCCGGTGATCTCGCGCGCTTCCTTGTTGAAGTAGCGCAGCGGCGCATTCCAGTAGATCGAGGCGACGTCGTCGCGCTGGGCCAAGGCGCGGATCTCCGCCGGCGTCGCCAGGGCGCCGGCGATCGGCAGGGTCCGCATGGTCACGCCCTGGTCGATGCCGAGCGCGCGCAGCGCCGCGACCTGGGCCGGGGTCACCGGGCTGGACTGCTTGTAGCTGACCACCACCTGCAGCGGCTCGGTGCCGGCGACGGCGGCCATGCGCTTGAGCAACTGCGGGTCGAGGTGGGCGTCGGCCAGGGCGACGCCGCTGGCGAGTACGCCGACGGCGATGGCGCAGACGCGGAAGGTCTTACGGGGAATTCGCGATGACATGGTCGAATGGCTCCGGAAACGCCCAGGACGTGAGGCGTGTCCGGAGTATTCGCAGCCGCCCGGGGCCATCGCATCGGGACTTCCCCCTAACCCGGCTGGGGAGAAACCCTCAGGTGCCGAGGGCCGAGCAAGGCCGTGCGACGGCCCTACCGCGCTGCCGCGGCAGGGGCCTGCCGCCGTGCTTACAGCCCCTGCGCGACCTGGGCCGCCTCGTAGGCATCGACATGACCGCTGCCGACCTCGTAAGGCTGGCGTCCGGTCATCGGGTCGGCGGTGGATTGCAGCACCTGTTTGACCTCGAGCGGGCTCAGCCCGGGGTTGGCCTCGAACAGCAGGGCGACGATACCGGCGACATGCGGCGTCGCCATCGAGGTGCCGCTCATGTGGGTGTAGAACGGCGCCTGCAGGCCGAGGGCGGCGTCCTGCGGCGTCGCCAACAAGGGCAAGGCGCCGGTCAAGGCGCGCGCGGACACGACATCGACGCCGGTCGCGACCAGGCTCGGCTGGTTGACGTAGGTCCAGTGCGAGCCGTCGCTCATGGTGAAGCTGCCGCTTTCGCCGCGCTGGCCGCGCGAGGAGAAGTCGGCCAGCGTGCCGTCCTTCTCGCCGGCGCCCACCGAGATCACCCACGGCGCCTGCGCGTAAGGGTTGTGGGTGTTTTCGGCCGGGCCGTCGTTGCCGGCGGCGAACACGCTGACGATGCCCTTCTTGTACGCCGCATAGCTGGCGAGGTTGACCGGGTCGGTGGGGTCGAAGGCGCCGCTGCTGCCCCAGGAATTGGAGATCACTTTGATTGGCGAATTGAACGCGTGTTGCTTGGCGATGGCGTAGTCGAAGCCGCCGACCGCATCGAGGATCGAGATCACCGCGCCGGAACCGTAGCCGACCAGGTCGGCGGCCGGGGCGACGCCGCGCTGCTGGCCGCCCGAACGCGCGCCGCTGCCGCCGACGCTGCCGGCGCAATGGGTGCCGTGGCCGGAGCTGAGGTCGGTATTGAGTTGGCCTTCCAGGTAAGTCGCCGGGCCGAAACCGGTCACCGAGGCCAGGTTGGTCAGCGCCTGTACGTTCTCGACCACGTGGTTGCCGAATTTCAGGTCGTCGTGAGTGGCGTCGATGCCGGAGTCGTTGACCATCACGGTGACGCCGCGCCCGGTGTAGCCGAGCGAGGGCGTCGCCTGCAGGCGGTCGACGCCGGACAGCCGGCGTGCGTCGGCGTTGTAGTAGCGCAGGCTGCGGTTGAAATGGATCGCGGCGACATCGTCGCGCTGCGCGAGGGCGCGGATCTGCGCCGCGGTCGCCAGGGCGCCGGCGATCGGCAGGCTGCGCATGCGGATGCCCTTGGCGATGCCGAGCGCCTGCAGAGCGGCGACCTGGCCGGTCGTGACCGGGCTGGCTTGCTTGTAGCTGACCACGATCTGCAGCGGCTCGTTCGTGGCCGTCGAATTCAGCTTCGACAGCAGCTGCGGATCGAGCCGGGCCTCGGCCAGGGCCAGGCCGCTGCTCAGCAGGCCCAAAGACAGGGCGGACAGTTTCAGTGCCTTGCGACGAGTGCGATTCATGCGAGCGAAGACTCCCTAATGACCCGATGGCCGTGTCGGCCGAACATGAACCGGCCGCGGCGGTCGGGGCATCCGGGATTCCCTTCAGCGGCAAGCGCGGAAAACCCCCAGTCAGCTTCCCGGGGACGGCGCTGAGGGAAATTCCCTAGAGACACACGTCACATTTCGGTTTAGCCTGCCTCTCCGCGTGGTCGTACGCCGGAGTAAGCGATGGGGAAGTTGGCGTTGGCGTCGAGGCTGCTGGCAGCCGCCGCCCTGTTCGTATCCAGCGCGGTCGCATCGGCGCAATCGCTGCCGGTCACCGTCAACGCTTCCGGCAACACCGCCACCATCGTGGTCGGCGATCCCACCCAGCCGGTCGCCGACCTCACCCTGACCTTCGACGATGCCAGCGGCCTGCAGGCGTCCAGCCTGGGGGTCAGCGCCCAGCTGGTCAGCCTCAGCGACAGCGCCCTGCTCGCGCGCCTGCCTGGCCTCGGCCTGACCCCGCTCGACCCGGCCTTTCCGCTGCTGATCACCATCGAGCCGCCGGCGCTCGGCGGGCTCAGCTTTCGCCGAAGCGTGCGGGTCGAGGTGCATACCCATGCGCTGAGCTACAGCGCGGGCAGCTCGTATCGTTTGTTCAAGGCCCCGCTGGGCGGCAACTTCCGCGACATCTCCGACGAAATCGCTCCGGGCAGCGTGCGCGCGCGCGGCACCACCGGCGGTTTCTCGCAGTTCCTGGTGCTGTCGGACCTGCGCGCCACCGGCAGCGTGATCGCCCAGAAGATCGCCTGGCTGCGCGCCCGTGTCGATCAACTGCCCTTGGCCGAGCAGGCGGCGTTCGATGCCTGGCTCGACACCGTCGCCACCGCCGTCGCCGCGGCCGAGTACGCCGATGCGATCGCGGCGCTGGATGCGTTCCGCGCCCGCGCCGTCGCCCGCGCCGGCAGTCCGCTCGCCGACCAGTGGCGCGCCGCCCGCGACCTCGACAACCATGCCGGCGAACTGATCGCGGGGGCCGCGACGCTGAAGTTCAGCGTCGCCTACCTGCGCGACTTCGGCCAATAAGCACACCGCGTCATCGGCGGCTTGCGCTTTGCGCCGTCGCGCCTGCCTTTCCCGCATCGGCGACGCTAAGATGATCCGATGCAGGCGCGCCTGATCGCCTATCCGCCAGATCACGCTGCGGTCGTCCGGTCCTTGCGGCCGGGCGATGCGTTGAGCATCGGCCGCGCGCCCGATTGCGACCTGGTCATCGCGCACCCTTCGATCTCGCGCCGGCACGCCGAATTGCTCGGCGAAGCCGACGGCTGGCGCCTGCGCGACCTCGGCAGCAAGAACGGCAGCTTCGCCGACGGTCTCGCGGTCGACGAGCTGGTCATGACCGAGCCGTACTGGCTGCGTTTCGGCGACGTGCATTGCGAATTCGCGCCGCTCAGCGCCGCCGAGATCGCCGCCGGCGAACAGGGCCAGTCGCTGCGGCGCGCCGCGGCCACCGCACACACGATGCGGCTGCAAGGCCTGACCCGGCTCGACGACCTGCTCGACGGCAGCCTGCGCGCGGTGTTGGACCTGGCCCAATGCGAGCGCGGTTTCGTCCTGTTCGAAGCCGGCGACGGTGACGGCTATAAGGTGCACAGCAGCCTGGCGCTCGACCCGGGCCGGCTCGGCGCGCGCGAATTCTCCGGCAGCGTCGGCGCGGTGCGGCGGGCCTTGCAGCAACGCCGCGCGGTCGTCGCCAACGATGTCCGCAGCGAAGCCTGGCTGGCGACGCGCGCCTCGGTGGTCGCGGCCGGAATCAACACCCTGGTATGCCTGCCGCTGCTCGACGGCGAACAAACCCTCGGCGTGCTGTACGCCGATCGCGTGCGCCCGGGGCCGGCGATCACCACCCTCGACCTGGAATTGCTCGAAGCCTTCGCCGAAGGCGCGGCGGTATGGATCGCCGTGCGCCGTACCAGCGAATGGCTCGATGCCCAGCCGGCCGCGCCGCAGTGGGAGCGCATCGTCGCCGCCCAGTTCGGGGAGGCGGGATGAGCTCCTCCGGCGGTGCCGGGCACGACGCGACCGCCACCGGTCTCTATCGACACGCCGATCTGCCGCCGGGCAGCGTGCTGGCCGGGCGCTTCCGCATCGAGTCGATGCTCGGCGTCGGCGGCATGGGCGTGGTCTATCGCGCCACCGACCTTGCCCTGGACATCCAGGTCGCGCTGAAACTGCTGCGCCCCGAACTGATGCACCGCCCGGATGCGTTCGAACGCTTCCGTCAGGAACTGCTGCTGGCGCGGCAAGTGTCCAGCGCCCACGTCGTGCGCATCCACGACCTGGCGCAGCACGAAGGCCGTTGGCTGATCAGCATGGATTTCGTCGACGGCGAATCGCTCGATCGCCGCCTCGACCGCGACGGGCCGTTCGCCGTCGACAGCGCCCTGCGCATCGCCCGTCAACTCGCCGAAGGCCTCGCCGCGGCGCACGCCAAGGGCGTGGTGCACCGCGACCTCAAGCCGGCCAACGTGCTGCTGGATGCGCAGGGCAATGCCTACATCAGCGATTTCGGCGTGGCGCGCTCGCTCGCCAGCAGCGGCCTGACCCAGTCCGGCGCGGTGATCGGCACGCCGGACTATCTGTCGCCGGAGCAGGCGCGCGGCGAAGCGCTCGATGCGCGCAGCGATCTGTATGCGCTCGGTTTGATCCTCTACGAAATGCTGACCGGCCAGTTGCCGTTCGCCGGCGGCACGGTCAGCGAAGTGCTGGCGCAACGCATGCTGCGCACACCGCCGCCGGTGACGGCGCAGCGCGCCGAACTGCCGGCCTGGATCGCGCGCCTGGTCGACAAGCTGCTGCGGCCGCAACCGGCGCACCGCTTCAAGGACGCGGCCGCGGTGATCGCCGCGCTCGACGCCAAAGAAGTGCCTCGCGACGGCTATCGCGAAGGCGGTCGTTCCACGCGCGCCCTCTGGCTGGCCGCGGCCGCCGCACTGGCCTTGCTCGCCGGCGCCGGCGCGTGGTGGTGGCAGCGCGACAGCGCACCGGTGCAGGTGGCCTCGGCGCCCCTGGACCGTCTGCTGGTCTTGCCGATCCGCCATGCCGGCGACGATGCGCTGGCGCCGCGTCTGCTCGGTTTGGGCGCGCATTTGCGCGATGCGCTCGCGGCATCGCCCGGTGTCGCGGTGGTCGATGAAGAACGCACCGTGCAGGCACTGCGGCAACTCGACCCGACCGGCAACGCCGTACCCGATAGCGCCGCCTTGAGCCGGCTCGCCGCGGCGCGGCGCGTGTTGCAGCCGCGCTTGATCGAGCGCGACGGCCGTTGGCGCATCGACGCCGAACTGCGTGTCGGCGGCGCCCCGGCGCAGACCCTCGCCGGGCCGCTTGCCGCCGACCCGACCGCGGCCTTGCAGGCCTGGGCGGCGAAGCCGGACACCGTGCGCGCGCTGGCCTTGCCGTCGGCGATCGCGCTGGCCTTGCCCGATACGGGCAAGGCGCTCGATGCCTATGGCGCCGGCCTGCTGGCGCGTCGCCAAGGCCGCTTGAGCGATGCGCTGACCCAGTTCGACCTCGCCACCGCCGCCGCGCCCGATTACGCCATGGCCTGGCTCGCGCAGGGCGAAGCCGCCCTCGCCATCGGCGAGCAGGACGCCGCCTTCGAAGCGATCGAACGCGGCCAGGCCGTGGCCGGCATCGGTGAACGCCTGCGGCGCCGGCTCGATGCCGAACATGCCCTGCTGCAAGGCGACCCGCCCAAGGCCGTCGCGGCCTGGCGCGAGTGGTTGGCCAAGACCCCGGACGACACCTACGCCGAACTCAACCTCGCCCGCGGCCTCGGCGCCGGCGGCGATTTCAAGGCCGCCGTCGCCGCCTTGCTGCGCCTGGCCGAGCGCGACGGCGACGACCCGCGGGTGTGGTTCGAACTCGGCAAGTTTTCGATCCTGCAGGGGCAGGCGCGGCGCGCGGTCGACGACTACCTCGTGCGCGCGCTGGTCTTGTTCAAGCGCAGTCGCAACCTCGGCGGCGAAGCCGAAACGGTCAACGCGCTCGGCGTCGGCTACGGCCGTCTCGGCCAGTCGGCCGACGCCGCCGAGCAATACCGCAAGGCGGTGGAGCTGCGGCGTGCGCTCGGCAACCGCCGAGGCGTGGCGACCAGCTTGCGCAACCTCGCCAACGTGCTTGCCACCACCGGCAAGTTCGACGAGGCCGCTGCCGCGTTGGCGCAGGCGCGCGCGCTGCATGTCGAGCTGGACGATCGCGCCGGCTTGGCCGCGGTCGAAAACGAACTCGGCCTGCTCGCCGAGGAGCGCGGCGACTACCCCGGCGCGCTCGACGCGTTCCGTCGCGCTTTGCAGGCCTGGCGTCAGGTGGAGGACCCGCACGGCACCGCGCAGGCGCTCAACAACATCGGCTTCGCCGACTATCAACTCGGCGCCTACGACGACGCCCAGGTGTATTGGCAGCAGGCCGCCGAGGCTTACGCTGCGCTCGGCGAACAGACCGGGCGCATCCGCACCGAACAGAATCTCGGCCTGCTCGCGACGGCGCGCGGTCAGTGGGGCGAGGCGCGCCGCTTGCTGCAGCATTCCTTGAGCGCCGCCGAACAGCAGCAGATGTTGGAAGAGGTCGCAGTGAGCCGCCGCAACCTCGCCGAACTGGAACTGCTGCAAGGCCATTACGCTGCGGCGATCGATCAGGCGCGCCAGGCCGGCGAGCTGTTCCGGCAACGCGAAGACGCGCGCGGCCAGGTCGATGTCGACCTGCTGCGCGTCCAAGCCCTCATGCAAGCGCAGGCCCTGGTCGAGGCCCGGCGTTTGCTCGACGAGCAAGACAAGCCGCTCGCACAAGCGTCCAGCGAACAACGCGCGATCGCCTATCTGTTGCAAGCGCAGCTGGCGGCGCGCGAGCAACGCGCGGCGCAGACCGGCCCCGCCTTGCGCCAGGCCCGGCAACTCGCCGAGGCCTCCGGCGTACGCCAGCTACAACTGCAGATCGCGCTGGAGCAGGCCGGCAACGAGCGCGTCGATCCCTCGCTCGACCGCGCCACCGCCAGCCTCGGTCACGCCGGCTTGCGGCTGGCCTGGCTGGAGTTGGCGATGCGGCAGGCCCTGGCCGCAAGCAATCCCGCGCTTGCCCTGGGCCATTACCGCGAAGCCGTGCAGCGCCTGCGCGACGGCGACTTCCATCGCGCCCGAGCGCTGCATCGTCTCGGCGCGCGCGCCTACGCAGCGACCGGCGACGTCGCCGGCGAACGCAGCGCCCGCAACAAGGCCGATGCCGCACTGAAGACCATGCGCGACGGATTGCCGCCGGCCCTGCGCGCCGGCTTCGACCGCATCGAAACACCGTCAGGCAAGGAGGCGCCATGAGCCGCTCCGATCCCACCGAGCCAGACCTGTCGCTGGAACGCATCCGCGATCAATACCGCAGCCTGCTGCAACGCCTGGAAGCCAACGAACGCGAGTTCCGCCGGCTCGGCCGCTCGGTGTGGCGAGTGCAGGAAGACGAGCGCCGCCGCCTCGCGCGCGAACTGCACGACGGCATCGGCCAAAACCTCACCGCCCTCAAGCACCGCCTGGTCCAACTCGGCGACGGCTTGTCAGCCGAGCAACGCGCGCGACTGGAAACGGCGATCGCGCTGTGCGCCGATACGCTCGAAGACACGCGCGAGCTCTCGCGCCTGCTGCGCCCGCCGATCCTCGACGACCTCGGCCTGGAACCGGCGCTGCGCTGGCTGGCGCGCAGCCAGAGCGAAGCCAGCGGCATGGACGTCGCGATCGAGATCGAAGCGCTGCCGGCGCTCGACGGCGATCTGCAGACCTTGCTGTTCCGCGTCGCCCAGGAGGCGATCAACAACGCGGCCAAACATGCGCAGGCACGCAGTGTGCTTTTGCGCCTCGTCGCGCGAGGCGGCCTGCTGCAATTGCAAGTCGTCGACGACGGTTGCGGTTACGACCCCGACGCGGTGGCCGCGTCCGGCGGCTGCGGCCTCGGCGGCATGCGCGAGCGTCTGCGCCTGTACGACGGCAAACTCGAAATCCATTCCGTGCCCGGCGAAGGCACGCGCCTGCGCGCGGTGCTGCCGTTGCCGCCCGTCGCCGACGCCTGAGGCTTGACGGCGGCGAAGCCGGCGCGCACCTTGCCCGCATGGCGAGTTTTACTATCCGGGTTCTGATCGCAGACGACCACACTCTCGTACGCGAGAGTCTCGTCAGCCTGTTGCAGGCCGACGGCGCGATCGAAGTCGTGGCCCAGGCGTCCGACGGCCTGGAGACCGTCACCCAAGCCATCGCCACCCGCCCCGACATCGTCGTCGCCGACATCTCGATGCCGCGCCTCAACGGCATCGAAGTCGTGCGGCGTTTGCGCGAAGCCCTGCCCGACACCCGCGTGCTGGTGCTGACCATGCACCAGGAAGACGAGTACGTACTGCAAGCGGTGCGCGCCGGCGCTTCCGGCTACCTGGTCAAAGACAGCGCCGCCTCGGAACTGCTCGCCGCTGTGCGCAGCCTGCATGCCGGCCGCAGCTATTTCGGCCCGCAAGCGGCCAAGGCCATGGCCGAACAGATGCGCCACCCCGAGCGCACCGTCGAAGACCCTTACGGCCGCCTCACCCCGCGCGAACGCGAAGTGTTCCATCTGATCGCCGAAGGCCTGACCACCAAAGAGATCGCCCGCAAGCTCGACATCAGCGCCAAGACCGCCGAAAACCACCGCGCCCGCGTGCTCGACAAACTCGACGTCCGCAACACCGCCGAACTGGTGCGCTACGCCCTGCGCAAGGGCCTGCTCGACTGAGCGTGCTCCGCGGCACACCTCAACTGCATCCTGCCAGTTCGCCTCGGCACGCCCCGCGGCCCAAAGGGTAGGAGCGGCGCAAGCCGCGACCGTGCAACCTAAAGTTCGCGCCGCAACCTCCGGTGCCGCCGAATGTAGGATCAGCGCAAGCCGCGACAAAGCCCGACCCATCTCGCCTCGTCACTCCCAGCCGCGCCGACCAGCCGCGCCACCGTGGCCATTCGTCTACACGCATGCAGCAAATGTCTACAACCGATCGGATTTTTCCTATAGCCGCCTCAAGCGGCCCGCTGCTAGGCTGGATCGCAGTAGCCCTGCATCATCGGCCACACTGCCAAGCACGCTGCAGTACGGACCGGAAGCCAAACCTGCGATAGCGATGTATCGAATCGACACAAGGAGAAGTCCTTTGTGAGCGCTGCCAATGTTACTCGTTACGCTAACAGCTTTGGTTCTGTCCCCTGTGTAGAACAACGCAGGCGAGGGGCAGCATTTTGTAGGCAACTCGTGCATACAGGAATATGACGATGAAAAGGAGCGACCATTGCGAGCTTATCTAGTGCTGGTGATGCCAATCCTTGGCTTGTCATTGATTCCTGCTCTGGGTGGTTGCCAATCTCGCGATGGCAACGCGGATATGTCTGGGAATCCGGATATCGCGCCCGCTATAAATCCCAGGCCGATCCATGTTCTTCAACTATCGGGGCGGATACCGAAGTCCCTCACCACGAAGCTGTTCGTTAATTACCTGACCGATGCCAAGGATCCATCCTGCTTCTCTCACCCTGCCGCTAAATGGGGCGGCGGTCCGAACTATCGTCAGGAAATCCTCGATGTAACCCGTCAGGGCGAGTCTTTCCAGGCGCAAGTGGCCATCGACAAGTACTTGCCCGGTGTCTGCAATTGGCGTTTCCAGTCAGTTGGGGCGGCAGTCATCAAGGACGGCAATGCGAGCGATGAAACAGTGGTGGAAGATCTCGTAAGTGGCTATCTGTATGGCGCTAAAGCGGACGCGCAGGGCTGCGACGGTACAGGGCAGGACGATTGCCCGCAGAAGCAGAACGCATTGGACGCCCCGGTAATTGTCCCTTGCGTCAAATTTCTATACGACAAGCCCATGCCCGGGATTAAGCAAGACACGGTGCCGCGGTTGTTTTGCGCATCGGAAAGTTCGGTCAAGGGCGCCTACAAGGAAAGTCATCGTCTCAGGTCCGGCCAGAAGACAGTCAGGGTCGACTTCTACGATTTGGAGTCGGAAGCGGATCCGACCGGGAAGTGAGTCACAAGGAGTTAGTGCGATGAGCAGTAGACCTTCGCTGTATCCACCCGCCAAGTTCGATCTAAGCGAGGATGCGGACCTGTCGATGATGGCCGATGCCGTTTATGGGGCCCGAGATGAACTCATCGTCGCGAAGAGTGGCCTCGGTCGGAAGGAATACCAACTGCCTACGAACTGGTCCCTACTGGGGGCGAATGAAGAGCGAGAAGGCTTGAACTTCCGCGATGACCGCAAATCAGGTTTTACGGCTGCTGTCTTCGAGAAGGAAACCACGGAGGGGCGTCGTCTCGCGATCGCTTTCCGTGGCAGCGATGAGCTGGCAGATTGGATTGGTCCGAATCGAGTGCTCGCCGCCGATGGTGATCTTCTTGGAACCGCCGGCTTGCCCGGCCCGGCGACGGAGGCGACCAAAGGTCAAGCGGCCAAGGCGCAGGTAGCACTAATAGGTGCCTGGAATCCTCAGTTCGAGGAGGCTCTTGATTACGCGTTGGATATCCACAAGAAGTATGGCGCAGACCACATGATCGAGGTGACCGGGCATTCGCTCGGTGGGGCTCACGCCCAACTGGTTGCCTACACGTTCGGCTGGGGTGGGAGAACTTTCGACGCACCCGGCGCCGTCAATGTCATTGAATCCAAAGACTATAGGGACTGGCTCAAGAAGCACGACATAACGCCTGCAGGCGCACCCGAATACCAGTATGGGGTCGTACAGCAGCAGAGTTTCTTGAACTACACCGTCAACAACAGTGTCGTATCGCACGAGAGTGGCGATCACATCGGAGGGAAGATGTCGATCTCCAGCCTTGTCGGCCGCGAGGGCATAAAGGCGTATGCCGCATGGGCCGTAGGTCTCGTCGGCGGCGCGATATCCGAGACGCCATTGCTAGGCAAGGCGGCAGGCACGGCATATGGAGTCAACGAACGTTGGATCTCCGGCATCGCGAACGCCGCGAACGTAGCCGGAGATGCCAGCGACCGACACGATATGGCGCGCATCGTGAGGCTGTTTCAGAAAGCTGTAGAGAATGGCCGTGAGCTTCCGTACCAGTTCGGCGATACGACCGAGCCCGCGCGCCCTGAAAAGGTGGTTTCCGATCCGCGTCAGGCGGGCCATGCCGACCATGCGATGTACGAGAAGATCAAGGATGGCGTGACGGCGTCCCATCAGCAGCAGGGCAGGTCGTTCGATGAAGGCGGCGAACGGATTGCTCTCGGCCTGTTCGTAGCGGCGAAGCAAGCCGGCCTGAGTCGAATCGATCATGTGGTGCCCAGCGTCGGCGTCAACCCGGGCGAAACCTATTTTCTCGTAGAGGGCGATCTGCGCGACCCTGCGCACAAGCGCGCTCAAGTTTCGGTAGCGATTGCCGAACAAACGCCTATCGCCGAGTCTCTACAGAAACTCGATGTCGAGAGTCAGCGCATGGCGGAGACTCAGAATCAGAATCAAGAGCAAGCTCGAAGCAACGGACCACGTATGAGTTGATCAATGCCTGAATCCGGATTGCTGTTTGTGCTTTACCGTGTCGGTTCGATAAGTCGAGCTCAGGTTTCCATCACATATTGCGATGCAGTGGTAGCCCGGCTTAGGCGATCCTACAAGACAGTCAGCGAGCGTTGATCTGGTCGTTACTTGACCACAACCGTTCGAACTCTTCCTGACTGATTCGAAACGGCTCGAACTCCAGAGGGTCAAGCGGCGCTTCACCCAGTTGACCGTAAATATCTTCGATGTGATCCAGATCGTAGCGAAGTACCTGTCCGCCATCGTAGATTTCCATCTGTCGTTGTGGCCAGAAGTCATCGCCGGTCTCGAAGAGAAACCAGGATGCGCCCCAGGAGTCGAAGTCGTCCCCTCTCGATTCGTCCCAGCGGCGTTTGTAGTAATTGGTCACGTAACTATTCGGTGCCATCCGGCGAATACCGGTGGCGGAGAACTATACCGAGCCGCGAAGTGGCTTCGGCTTGGACGAGTAATCACGAACGGCCCGCAGCCCGCGCCGGAACAGGTATTCCACCCAGCTGCCGATGGCAACCAGGAGCGCGTACGAGTATCCGGTCGCAACGAGATAGCCGTAGAGCAGGCCGAAGTCCAAGGCTGTGTTTGCGTTGAGAGCTATGCGGCTTGCAGCAACGCCGGAAACCAACTGGACGACAAGCATCAGCAGGATGCAAGCCGGAGGCGAGACGGCCAATAGCATCCATGTTTGCATGTAGCTGGTGACCTGGTTCAGTTTGCGCCATGACCAGGCCAGGAAAAGAACATAGCCACTGAGCATGGCCAGGCTGCCGGTGAACATGCCCAATGCATCGGTGTGCGGGCTTGAGTTGCCGTCAAGCCATAAGTACAGCAGAGCGCCTGTTCCAAGGAAAAGAATCGCAGCCGGCAACAAGAGCATGAACTGCAGGAATTTCCGGTTGGGCACGACGTCCTCTCTCGTCTGAATCGAGTCGCCGGGGCGGCGGCCCCGGCTTGGCGACGGTCAGGCTAGTCTTTCCTGTCCGCCTCGAGCCACCTCATCGGCACGGTCGCGCGGATCACGCTATAGCAATCGGCCTGTTCGCGGCCGGAAATGAAGGTGTCGTAACAACCGCCGTGATACCGGTATTGAACCTGGGAGGTCTCGACAGGGCTCAGTCGATCGGCAAGACGATGGTTGAGCAGGGTCAGCGCGGCTTCGACCAGTGCGACGCATTCCGGGCGAATCTCCTCTTCCGGGGGCGAGTAGAAATGCGTAGGGCAGTCGATTCTTATCGACGGGCCGTTCGTACGCAGAACCGATTCGCTGGCGGCCGCGAACTGGTGCGGTTCGCAATCCACCGGGGTGCCGGCCTTGCAGTGCTTGTACGACAGCCGGGAATCGATGCTGGCGCATCCGCAAAGCAGGGCCAGGCCGACGCAGAGGTAAACGACTTTCATCGCAGCGTCCGATGCTGATTGCCCCGCGGGCCGATGTCGGATGCTCGGTTCCCGTGGCGCCGGCTGTCAAGCTCGGGCGGCTGCGTTCCGGCCTCGGCATGCCGACGTTCGAGGTCGTGGATTGCCGGCACTATCCGTAAGTCGAGCCGATTCGTCGCCCAGCCTGGTTCGATGGCCACTCCCGGACGGTCGTGCGTCCCACGACTCACACGCATGCATCGACATGACCGGCCGACGTAAAAGCTCATGGGCTAAGGCGGCGAAGCAGCGGAAACGGACTCCTGCGGTAGGTGATCGCCGGCGGCGCCTCGCCAGAACAGCCCCCCGGAAGGGCGATGGGCAAATGTGTACCATTGCGTACCCTCGTCGAGGCGCATAAGGCCGGGCACCGGATCGGGGCGATGTAAGCATGTTCCCGCCTGTTCGCCGCAAGCGCGCGCCGCCGTCTCGCCGTGCGGTTGCGACCCGACCAAAACCGATCTTTCGATGCGCCGATCATGCTGAGCCAGCATTTCCTGTTCTTCTTCGCCATGCTCGGCGCCTTCAACGGCATCGGCGCGGCGTCGTTTCTCTGGTGGCGGGCCAAGGGCGAACCCACGCAGCGTTGGCTATCGCTGCTGATCCTCGCGGTCAGCGTGCGAACGGGGAAATCCGTTGCCTTTTATTTTTGGCCCGACATTCCCAAGATCGTTCTCCAGCTCGGCCTGACCGCCTGTTTCATGATCGGGCCCTGCCTGTTCTTTCTGGTCCGCTCCAGCCAGGGCGATAGCCCCGGCCCCGGGCGGGCCGACCGTCGGCATATCGCCGGGCTGTTGGCCATAGCCGCCGCCGTCAACGTGTTCCTGCCCTATGCCGGCCACATCGACTTGTGGCGACACGTCGTCGCGCCGGCTATCACCTACTCGTGGCTGGGCTACCTCCTGCTCGCCACCGCGCAGGTGTACCTGCATCGCACGCGGCTTTCGGGGACGCCGTCCGGCCCGCTGTTGCTGGGGGCGGTGGGCGGCATCTGGTTGATCTGGATCGCCTACTACACCTCCGGCTATACCTCCTACATCGTCGGCGCGCTGTCGTTTACCTTCGTCCTCGCGGCGAGCGTCCTGATCTACCTGCGCCTGCGGTCCGGTCAGGCTCCGATCGAGCCCTATCAGGATCGGCGGATTCCGGAGTCCGAGGCTTCCGTGCAGTTGCAGGCCTTGGCCGAGTTGATGGCGCGCGAGCGCTTGTATCTGGACCCCGCATTGACGCTGCCTCGCCTCGCCCGCCGGCTCGGCGTGCCCCAGACCCGGTTGTCGCAGCTGTTGAACGACAACAACCAGACCACGTTCAAGCAATACCTGGCGCAACTGCGCGTGGGTGAGGCGAAGGCGCTGCTGCGGCAGCTCCCCCCGAAGCCGCTCGAAGTCGTGGCCGAAGAAGCCGGCTTCCAATCGATGTCGACCTTCCACAGCGCATTCAAAAAGCTGGAGGGGGTCACGCCGGCGGCGTTCCGCGCGACCAAAGCCGACTCCGAAAAGCGATTCCAGCACTCCTGAAGGATATTGCAAGAGATTGATTTGAAAGAGATTGGGTAGTGTGCGGGCTCCTCCCCGCGAGCTCGCGCTCATGCACCTACCTCGCTTCATTCAATGCATCCTGATGCTCATGCTGTCCGCCTGGCTGGGCGGCGTTTCCGGCGCCCAGGCGGCCCATGCTTTCACCGGGCCGGCTTTCACCGGGCATGCCATTGCCGGGCATGCCATCGCCGGCCAGGTGGCCGCCGACCGTTCGCCGACCGTGGCGCCCACGGAGCGGACGGGCACGGCCCGATCCGTCGCGAAGACCGACCGCCGGGAGCCCACCGGTGGCAACCCGGGACGCATTCTCTTCATCCTCGCCAGCAGCAAGGTCCACGGGGCATCGGCCCTGCCGGCCAGCATCAGCTTCGGCGAGGTCGTGCATGCGTGGGATACGTTCCATGCCGCGGGCTATTCGGTCGACTTCGTCTCGCCCGACGGCGGGGCGGTGCCGATCCTCGACGCTTATGTCAGCAAGGAGGTGGAGCCTCGGCTGAAGGACGGGCGCATCATGGACGGGCTGCGGAACACCGCCAAACCCGCGCAGGTCGACCCCGCCCGATACCGCGCCGTGTACTACGTCGGCGGCAGCAATGCCATCTACGGTGTGCCGGAGCATCCGGTCCTGCAGAACATCGCCATGCATGTTTATGAGCGCAACGGCGGGGTGGTTTCCGCCGTCTGTCACGGCACGGCTGGAATCGTCAACCTCAAGCTCTCCAGCGGCCAAGCCTTGGTCGCGGGCAAACGCATCACCGGTTTCCCCGAAGAACACGAAGATCAGGGCGCTGCCTACTTCAAAGAGTTCCCTTTCCTGATCCGGAAAACGGTCGAAGCCCGCGGCGGCTCCTTCCATGCGCTCGATGGCAACCAGCCTTACGCCGAAGTCGACGGCAGGGTGGTGACAGGCCAGAACTACGCGTCCGCGAAGCCCGTGGCGGAAGCCGTGGTCGATGTTCTTCGCAAACTGGTCGATCGACAGCCAGGCAGCGGCGCGGCGAAACGCTGATGTAAACGCTGATCTTCCGGAGCATCGCCGTCGCAGGGCGAGGCCGGACCCACCCTCACGCACTCGATAAACCTCAGGACAACCATGAAAATCTCGATCCGGTCGTTCGTTCTCGCACTGGCTTTCCTCGTTCTTCCCACCTCCGCCGTGGCGCAAAACAGCGAGCATGACGCGGTGGACCAAACCATGAAAAAGATGATGCGCGCCTTCGAAACCGGCGACGCCAATCTGGCTTTCGAAGTGCTCAGAAAAGACGGTGTGGTGCTCGGCTATTCGACAACCAGAGGCCAGGTGGTCGCGCAAACCGCGGAGGAATGGGCGAAGGGGTTCCAGGGCAAGCCGGCCGACGATGAGGCCCAGCGCAAACGCAGTTACGAAATCGTGGATGTGACCGAACACGCTGCGGTCGTCAAAGTGATGCTGGATTATCCCGCGTGGAAGGGGCTGGACTATCTTGCGTTGTCGAAGATCGACGGGAAATGGATGATCGTGAGCAAATCGTGGAGCGGTCAACGTAAACCCTAAGCACCGTAGCGCGGCTTTCGAACCCGCCGCTTCGCGCGCAGGGCGGCGCGAAGCGGCGGCATAGTGCCGGCGTAACTTTTGCGCGAGGGCGGGCGGAATGCCTGCCCCGAATGAAACCGAATCAGGTTCACTCCACCCGTGCCCGTGCCCGTCTCGGACGCGGGTGCGCGCTTATGCGCATGCTTCCGGCGTCTGTCGAATTCCGCTCCGGCCGTTCGTCGTGTATGTAGCGGACAACCCGCAACCGGCTCACCAGGAGCGTGTCACGATGGCCATCATCATTACCGCCTTTGAACGGTCGCCCGACGGCGGCAAGGGACTGGCGCGCGATACGCGCGTGCGTTGGGCGCTGGAAGAAACAGGCCAAGCCTACGAGGCCCGCCTGGTTTCGTTCGCTGCGATGAAGGAACCCGCGCACCTGCGCCTGCAGCCCTTCGGCCAGATTCCCACCTACGAGGAAGGCGACCTCGCCCTGTTCGAAACGGGCGCGATTGTCTTGCACCTCGCGCAAAGCCACCCGGGCCTGTTGCCGGGCGACGCCAATGCACGGGCGCGTGCCATCGCCTGGATGTTCGCCGCACTCAACACCGTGGAACCGCCGATCCTCGACCTGGTCGTCGCCAAGTTTCAGGAAGGCGACCGGCCTTGGGCTAAAGAGCGCCTGCCCCTGGTCGAAGATCGCATTCGCCACCGGCTGGTGCAGCTTGCGGCCCGCCTGGGCGATGCCGACTGGCTCGACGGTGCATTCAGTGCGGGCGACCTGATGATGGTGTCGGTGCTGCTCAGGCTGCGACCGTCGGGCATCCTGGACGAATTTCCGCGTCTGGCCGCCTACGTCGCCCGCGGCGAAGCGCGGCCCGCCTACCAGCGTGCATTCGCCGCGCAATGGGCGGTCAACGCCGCCAAGCCGCAAGCCGGTTGAGGGTTCGGTTCGGGATGGGAGCTGCGGTCCGGAGCGGCGGTCGGCTTTCGGCCAAATGTAGACGCTCGATCGTGGGTGTTAGGCCCCGAAACCGGGTGGCGTCTGAAAACCGCCAAGCTCCTGTGCGATCAGCCGGGCCACTTCAATGGTGGTCCGGTCGCCATACTCCGGGCCGATGATCTGCAGGCCGATTGGCAGCCCGTCGCTCGATAATCCGCAGGGAAAAGCAGTACTCGGCAAATATGCGAGTGTCGCAAGGCCTACCCAAAAGTAATGCTCGTAATGCGAGGTCGGTGCCCTGTCGACGGCGAGAACTCGCTCGAGCTTGGGCCGATGATCATGTTCGTAGGCCGTGGTTGCGGAAATCGGGCATATCACCACATCCCAATCGTTGAAGAAGGCGCGCCACCGCAGGCGGTAGCGGGTACGCGCTTCGTCGTGATCGGACCAGCTTCGATGATCGAGTACGCGGGCGCGCGTAACTACCGCTAACGGCGATTCGTCGTTCGCATCGAACTCTGCAGCCGCCGCCTGGGCAACGGAATAGTACTCATCGGGAAGGTTGACGAGTCCTGTCGATGCCAACAGGTTCAGGTATGTGTTGTGCGATTGCCGTGGCGAGAGTTCAGGGCGGGCCAGATCAGAAACGACCGCGCCAGCACGGGCAAGAGCTTCTCCGACTTGCTGCACGCGATCCGATATCTCCACAGAGGTGGGAACGAAATCCTCCTTCGGCCAAATCGCAACGCGCAAGCCTCGTAAAGTGCGTGCCTTCGGCGGTGGAAGCACCAGTCTCCAGCCCGGCGACCGGAACCGGTCAGGACCCGCTACGACGTCCAGAGCCAGCGCCAGATCTTCCGCACTCCGCCCCATCGGCCCGACGACATTCAAATCCGGCGCAGATACGACGCCAAGGGGATTGTGGCCCAGCGTCGGAACGATTCCATACGTGGGTTTGTGTCCATACACACCACAGAAGTGAGACGGATTTCGGATCGACCCCGCGATATCGGAGGCGAATTCCAAGCCGGTCAAACCGGCCGCCAGCGCGGCGGCCGATCCGCCGGAAGATCCGCCCGGCGACCTCGCAGTGTCCCAGGGGTTGTTGGTTATTCCGTAAACGTCGTTGTAGCTCTGCCAGTCCGCGAGTCGCAGCGCGACGTTCGTCTTCCCCATGAAATGGGCGCCGGCTGCCTTCAGGTGCCCGACGACCGTTGCGTCGTTCAGGGCGAGGTTGTCCTGTTGCTCCGGCACGCCCCACGTGGTCGGCAATCCGGACACGTCGAAGGCTTCTTTGATCGTCATCGGCACGCCGTGCAGCGATCCCAATCGCTGTCCCCGGGCAAGAGACTCGTCGGCTGATTTCGCCGCTTCCAGTGCGCGTTCGAAATCCCTCGCCACGACGGCATTCAACGCTTCATCGAATCGTTCGATGCGCTCGATGTAGTACTGAGTGAGTTCGAACGAGCTGACTTGTTTTCGCTGAATCAGTTGCGCCAGCTCGGTCGCCGACGAAAAGGCGAGCTCTCCCGATGCGAGGCCATTGTGTGCAGAGGTAATGGCAGGGCCGCAGGATGAAACTGAAGTGCCGCCTGGCGCCCTAGGAAAGTCACGCCTGGAAATCGGATTCATGATGGCCCTGTGTGTAGGTCGGCGGTCTTCAATCAGAGGTGTTTGCGCCCCGGATTCTTACTTGCTTGTCCTGCAACGCCCGAATTCTAGCGGAAACAAGTGATCGCAACCGGCTGGAAGCCGTCACTTCGGGCCTACTGCAAGGGAGTAACAGCCTTGCCTGGACGAGACAGGGTAAGCCCGATATTTCTACCGGAACGGAGCATGCCCGGACCGCAAAATCAGCCGGCTTTATAGCTTCAGCCTTCCGGAATACTCGCAGCAGCGAACGGGGCGAGCACCGTCCAGCCCAGGTTCGCATACAGGCCGCGGCGGTCTTCGGTCGCGACCAGGAGCTGTTGACTTGCAACGGAGTTTCTCGCGCTGCCAAGCGCGACCATCACCGCGACGCCCAGTCCTTTGCGGCGGTGATCCTGCGCGGTTTCGATTCGATCGTAGATGAAGGCCTCTGCGCTTTCCGCCGCGCATCCGGTTGCGGCCAGATCGCCGTTCGGCGCGATGACGCTGGCTCGGGTGACCGGCCCGGCACGATGCAGTTCCATCCTGTACCCGGCCGGCAGGGGCTTCGTATCGAGGTCGGCTACGGCCGTCGTCATCAGATAGTTCGCTGGCTGAATCGCCCAGCGGGCGGGCAGTGCGCTTCGCAGTTCCTCGTCGCTGCCGCACAGCTTCAGGTAATGCCGAGGCGCGGTGATCTCCCGGGCGATTTCGCGCAGGCCGTCGCATAGCGCCGGGAACACCCAGCGCTTCACTTCCTTTTCCGAGTAGGTGTCCACGCGAAAGCCGCCGCGGTCGTGCACGGGAACCGGGGAGCCGCGGGCGATGGAATGCGCGGCTTGCCAGGCGAACAATAGCTTCGGGTCGATGTCGGACGCGGTCATGGTGGGTCGTCGGCGATGCTCGGCAGGTGGAGGGGCATTCTCCGACGACCGCAGGCGTTGCGCCATTGGCTCTCTGCTATGAAGTTCCTGTGACTTCCAACTAAATCATCGCCCTGTCTCAGGAGTTAAGACGACGGCGGTAGGGCTGGACGCACGGTCGGCACGAATCGCCCGTACGAAGCAGACGACACCCCAACTTACGTCACCGGCCGCGCCTTGTTCTTCGCCGTCTGCGTGTCCCGCACCGGCGGCAGGCCGAACACGCGTCCGTATTCGCGGGTGAATTGCGGCACGCTTTCGTAGCCGACCGCGAAGGCGGCGCTGCTCGCGCTGACGCCTTCCGACAACATCAGCCGCCGGGCTTCGATCAGGCGCAGTTGTTTCTGGAACTGCAACGGCGACAGCGAGGTCACTTCGCGGAAGTGTTGGTAAAACGAGGACGGGCTCATGCCGGCGGCCGCGGCGAGGCGCTCGACCGGCAGCGGTTGGGCGAACTCGGCGCGCAGCACGGCCACTGCCCTGGCGACGCGTTGGGCGTTGCTGTTGGGCCAGCCCAGGCGGCGGATCGCCGCGCCGTGCCGGCCGAGCAGCAGCCAGTAATGCAGTTCGCGCAGCAACTGCGTTTGCAGGACCGGCATCGACGCGGGACGGTCGAGCAGGCGCATCAGGCGCAGGGCCGCGTCGGCGACTTCGCTGTCGGTCGGCTCGATCTGCACCGGGAAACGCTCGGCCGTGGGCGCTGCCTGCATTTCCGTCGCCAGGTTGGCGATGACGGCGGCATCGAGTTCCATCACGAAGGACAGGTAGGGCGCGGCAGCGCTGGCCTGGGTGATCTGGCTGACCGTCGGCACGTCGGCGGCGATCAGCAACGAGTCGCCGGCGCCGAAGGCGAAGGTCTGGGTGCCCATCGTGACTTGCTTGCTGCCTTGCAGGACCAGGCAAACCAGCGGCCGCGAGATTTCGTGCAGCAGGCCGCTGGGTGCGGTGGCGCGGATCGCGGCGAGGCCGGGGATCGGAGTGCGGGCCAGGCCGGTCGGGTCGGCATGGGCCTGGGCGTAATGGCCGACGGTATCGAGAAGAGTGGTCACGGGGCGAGCCTACTCCGTCGCTGCGGCGGCACGGGCCAGCCTGGAGGATCAGGCAAACAACGCCGAGATTCCAGCAACCGGCGGCGGGCCGCCGGTCCGATAGTGGCGCCCTCACTCGCCCCAGGATTCGCAGCATGAACAAGATCGCCCTCGTCACCGGCGCCAGCCGCGGGCTCGGCCGCAACACCGCACTCAACATCGCCCGCCACGGCGGCGACGTCGTCCTCACCTACCAACGCCGCGCCGAAGACGCGGCCGACGTCGTCGCCGAGATCGAGGCGATGGGGCGCAAGGCCGTCGCCTTGCCGCTCGACACCGGCGACGTCGCCGCGTTCGCGCCGTTCGCGCAGACGCTGCGGACCGCACTGCAGGACAGGTGGCAGCGCGAGACCTTCGACCACCTCGTCAACAATGCCGGCCACGGCGACAACGCGCCGTTCGAGCGGACGACCGAGGCGCAGTTCGACCGCCTGGTCGACGTCCACTTCAAGGGCGTGTTCTTCCTCACCCAGGCCTTGCTGCCCCTGATCGCCGACGGCGGCCGCATCGTCAATCTGTCGACCGGCCTGACCCGCTTCTCGGCGCCGGGTTGGTCGGCGTACGCGGCGGCGAAGGGCGCGGTGGAAGTGTTGACGGTGTATCTGGCGAAGGAACTCGGCAGCCGCGGCATCGCCGTCAACACGGTGGCGCCGGGCGCGATCGAGACCGATTTCTTCGGCGGCGCGGTGCGCGACACGCCCGAGTTCAACCGCCATTTCGCCGAGATGACCGCGCTCGGCCGTGTCGGCTTGCCCGACGATATCGGGCCGATGATCGCCAGCCTGTTGTCCGAGCAGAACCGTTGGGTCAACGCGCAGCGGATCGAGGTATCGGGCGGTCAGGCGATCTGAGGCGGCGGCCGCAGCCTGACCTGCGCGGCCTGTTTCTGCGCGGCCAGGAACGCGCGCAGCGAGGCCGGCTTGATCGGCTTGGTCAGCACCCGGCAGCCGCGTTCGCGCGCGGCGAGCTTGAGGGCGTCGCTGCCGTCGCCGGTCAGTAGTGCGGCCGGCAAGGCGATGCCGAGGCGTTCGCGCAGGGCCTCGATGGTGGCGAGGCCGTCGAGGCGGTCGTGCAGGTGGTAGTCGACCAGGGCGACGTCGGGGTTTTGATCGAGCAATGCCAAGGCATCGTCGACGGTCGCGGCCAGCAGCGCGGTCGCGCCCCATCGGTCGAGCAGGGCGCGCATGCCGTCGAGAATCTCGCGGTCGTTGTCGATGCACAGCACGCGCAGGCCGGACAATGAGTCGGCCGCCGACGAGTTCGCCGGTTCGACGAGGGGCTGGGCGCGCAGTGCCTGGCCGCGCGGCACGAAGATCGAGAACACGCTGCCGCGGCGGATCTGCGAACGCACGCGCAGCGGATGGTCGAGGGTGCGGGCGATGCGCTGGCAGATCGACAGGCCCAGGCCGAGGCCGCGCTCGCCGCCGCTGCCGGGCTGATCGAAGCGGCGGAACTCGTCGAAGATCTGTTCCAGATGGTGCTCGGGTATGCCGGGGCCGGTGTCCCAGACCTGCAGTTCGATGCGGCCCGGTTGCGAGGGGTCGTGATGCGGGCGCAGGCGCGCGGCCATCAGCACGCCGCCTTCGCGGGTGTAGCGCAAGGCGTTGGCGAGGAAGTTCTGCAGCGCGCGGCGCAACAGGCGGCGGTCGCTGCGCACCGGCATCGAGGCTTGCGCCAGGCGCACGCGCAGTTCCAGGCCGCGGCCGGCCGCGCTCGGTGCGTACTGCGCGGCGAGTTCGCGCAGCAGTTCGCCGGCGTCGAAGTCGGTCAGCTCGGGCCGCAGCGCACCGGCGTCGAGGCGGGAAATGTCGAGCAGGCCGTCGAGCAGGTCTTCGGCGGCGCGCAGCGAAGCGTCGACGCGTTCGGCCAGGCGCCGTTGTTCGCCGATGTCGTCGCTCTCGCGCAGCGCGGTGGTGAACAGGCGCGCTGCGTTGAGCGGTTGCAGCACGTCGTGGCTGACCGCGGCGAGGAAGCGGGTCTTGGACTGCTGCGCCGATTCGGCTTCCTGGGTGCGTTGCTCGACGCGTTGTTCGAGGTTCTCGTTGGCTTCGCGCAGCGCCTGTTCGGCGCGCTTGTAGTCGGTGACGTCGCTGTAACTGGTGACGTAGCCGCCGCCGACCAGCGGGCGGCCGACCATCTCGATGACCTGGCCGTTGGCGCGCACACGCTCGAACACGTGCGGCGCGCCGGCGCGCAGGTGGGCGAGGCGGCGGCCGACCAGTTCGTCGATGGCGCGTTCGTCGAGCGGGCCGGTGCCCATCTCGCCGCGCTCGGCGTTCCAGCGCAGCAGGTCGCCGACCGGGCGGCCGACGTAGAGCATGCCGTCCGGGTAGTCGAACAGTTCCTGATAGCGCCGGTTCCACGCGACCAGGCGCATTTCCGGGTCGACCACGCTGACCCCCTGGCTGATGTTCTCCAGGGTGGTCGACAGCACCTGGCGGTTGAAACGCAGCTCTTGGTTGGCCTCGTCGAGCAGGGCCACCACTTCGCCGAGTTCCATGCCCGAGCCGCGCAGCGCGCTGGTCAGGGTGAGGCGCGCCGAGGCCGCGCCGATGGCCGAGGCGAGCAGGCGTTCGGTGAACTGGGCCAGGGCGCGGTCGGCCGGTTGCAGCGGCTGCCATTCGCGGCCTTGCTGGTGGGCGTAGTCCTCGAAGGCGCGGCGCGCATGGCGTTCGCCGACGATGCGTTCGGCCAGGGTCAGCAGTTCGCCGCTGCGCACGCTGCCGGCCCAGCCGCCGGGGCCGAGCGCGGGGCGGCGCACGTAGGGGTCGAGGAAGGGCGCGGCGAGCAACTGGTCCTGCAAGCGCGGGCGCTGCCGCACCGAGATGAACAGGAAGGCGCCGATGTTGAACAGCAGCGACCAGAAAGTGCCGTGGGTCAGCGGGTCCCAACCGACCAGGCCGAACAGTTGCTCCGGGCGCAGCCAGACGATGTCGAGCGGGCCGGTCGCGAGCCAAGCATCGGGAATCCAGCCGCCGCGCGCGAGCGCCGGCAGCAGCAAGGTATAGATCCACAGCACGGTGCCGGCGAACAGGCCCGAGAACGCGCCCGAACGGCTGGCGCCGCGCCAGTACAGGCCGCCGATCAGCGCCGGGGCGAATTGCGCGACCGCGGCGAAGGCGAGCAGGCCGTGTTGGGCCAAACCGTTCGAGCCGAGCGAACCGCGGTGGTAGGCATAGGCCATCAGCGCCAGCATGACGATGGTGATGCGCCGCACCCACAACACCTGGCGGTCGATGCCCTGGCTTTCGTTCAAGGCGCCGCTGCGCAGCAGCAGCGGCACCACCAGGTCGTTGCTGACCATGGTCGACAGCGCGACGCTGGAGACGATGACCATGCCGGTCGCGGCCGAGAAGCCGCCGATGTAGACCATCAACGCCAGCGCCTGCTGGTCGAACTGCAGCGGCAGCGCCAGCACGTAGGTGTCGGGCGAGATACCGCTGCCGGCGAGCACGGCCTGGCCGGTCAGGGTGATCGGCACCACCAGCACGGTGATCAGCGCCAGATAGCCGCCGAACAGCCAGCGCGCCGCGCGCAGGTCGTTCGGGTCCTGGCACTCGACCACGGCGACGTGGAACTGGCGCGGCAGGCAGATGATCGCGGTGAAGGCGAGCAGGGTCTGGGTGACGAAACCGGCCGGCAGGCCGGGCTGGATCACCACCTGCGCGGCCTGTTGGATGCGTTGCGGGAAATTGCCGAGGCCGGGCAGGTGCAGTAACGCGAACACGCCGATGGCGATGAAGGCGATCAGCTTGACCAGCGACTCCAGCGCGACCGCGAGCACCATGCCGTGATGGTGTTCGGTGGCGTCGATCTGGCGCGTGCCGAACAGGATCGCGAACACCGCCAGCATCATCGCCACGTAGAACGCCGGGTCGGCGAGCAGGCCGCCGTCGGACGGCACCCCGGCCAGCACTTCCACGCTCATCGCCACCGCCTTGAACTGCAGGGCGACGTAGGGCACCGCGGCGGTCAGCGCGACCGCGGCGACCAGGGCGGCCAGGCCGGGTGCGCGGCCGTAGCGCGAGGACAGGAAGTCGGCGATCGAGACGATGCGGTGTTCGCCGGAGATCAGCACCAGGCGTTCGAGGATGCGCCAGCCGAACGCCAGCATCAGCAGCGGGCCGAGGTAGATCGGCAGGAAGCCCAGGCCGGTGCGCGCGGCGGTGCCGACCGCGCCGTAGAAGGTCCACGACGAGCAATAGACGGCGAGCGCGAGCGAGTACACCGCGGTGCGCAGCCAGCGCGCGCGCGGCGTGCGTTCGCGCTGGTCGCCGTAATAGGCGACCGCGAACAGCAGGCCGACGTAGCCGGCCGATACCAGCAGCAGAATCCAGCCTGGGATCAAGGGCGCGGGTTCGGAATCGATGAAGTCGGTCGAGTGTACGGCCTGCGCGCGCGGGCCGGACCGGCGCCGGGCTTCGACTTTGGCCGCGGGGCGGGCCGGAGCGGGGCGAATCGGCGCCGGGCCGCCGGCACGCTCGCGCTGAGGCCGCGGTCAAGGTTCAGCGATACGGCCACGGAGGGAACCACTGCGATCACGGTTTCGGCCGGGGCGATCTGAGAGCGTGCTGCGGCGCCGGCCCGTCGCCGTGCGCTCCGACTCATCACCCCCGGCGTCTGCACCGCGACGCTGCGCCGCCGTCCGCACGGCGGCCGACCGCCGTTGCGACTGCTCTGTGCGCCATCGCCGCTCCAGGAGGGAAACCGCAATGAAGTCCGGAACCACGAAATTCTTCGCGCCCACGCTGCTCGCCATCGCCCTGACGACGGGCCTGGCCCTGTCTTTCGCCCCAGAAGCCGTCGCCGCCGACCCAGCGCCGGCGCCGCTCAAGATCGCCGAGCAGCGCAGCACCGACCTGCGCCTGGGCGCCGGCGGCAAAGCCGCGTTCGAGCCGGTCGAAATCCGCACGCCCGACGCCGCCTTCATCAAGGTGCACTTCGACCGCTTGTCGCTGCCCGAAGGCGTGATGCTCGAAGTCGCCAGCCCCGACGGCCGCGAGGTCTATCGCTACGGCAACACCCAGCGCGACCGCTACACCGTCGCCAAGGACCTCGGCCAGGACGGCCGCCTGAGTTTCTCGGCGATGTCGATCGGCGGCCCGGTCGCGGTGCTGCGCCTGGTCGGCACGCCGCGCGAGCCCTGGAACTCCGGGCACGGCGTGGTGGTGACGCGTTATCTGGAAGGTTATCCCGAGGCGATGCTCGGCGAACTGCAGGATGCGAATCTGCTCGGCGGCCAGGTCGGCACCAAGTCGATCTGCGGCGTCGACGACAAGAAGGCCGCGGCGTGTTACGCCAGCAGCGACGCCACCGCCTTCGATCGTTCGCGCCCGGTCGCGCGCATGCTCAGCAGCGGCGGCAGCCTGTGCACCGCGTGGCGCGTCGGTCCCGACAACCGCATGTTCACCAACAACCACTGCATCAACACCGCCGCAGCGGTGGCCGGCGCCGAGTTCTGGTTCAACTATCAGCTCAGCAGTTGCGGCGGCGCGCAGGGCACGGTGACCAAGGTCGCCGGCGACCAGATGCTGCGCACCGATGCCACGCTCGACTACACGCTGTTCACGGTCAAGAACTTCGCGACCATCTCCAGCTTCGGTTACCTCGGCCTCGACGTGCGCGCCGCGACCGCGGGCGAGGGCTTGTTCATCTCCGGCCATCCGGGTGGGCGCCTGAAGGAACTCAGTGTGGTCGACGACCGCAACGGCGGCGGCAGCTGCCGCGTCGATTCGGCCAACGTCAACGGTAACGGCACCAACACCGATATCGGTTATTACTGCGACACCGAAGGCGGCAGCTCGGGTTCGCCGGTGATCGCGCGTTCCACCCGCAAGGCCATCGCCCTGCACCACTTCGGCGGCTGCCTGAATTCGGGCGCGAAGTTCTCCTTGATCTGGCCGCAGGTCTCGAGCCATTTCGGCGGGGTCGTGCCGGACGGCGACGACGGCGGCGGCACGCCGGCACCGCGTTTCGAGAACACCACCGACTATGCGATCAACGACAACGCCACCGTCGACAGCCCGGTCACGGTCAGCGGCATCAGCGGCAGCGTGCTGTCGGTGAGGGTCGAGGTGGCCATCGTGCATACCTACCAGGGCGATCTGAAGGTTGACTTGGTCGCGCCCGACGGCAGCCTCTACAACTTGCATAACCGCACCGGCGGCAGCACCGACAACATCAACAAGGTCTATACCGTGCCCGTCAGCGAGATCGCCAACGGCGTGTGGAAGCTGCGCGTCAACGACAACGCCGCGCAGGACGTCGGCAAGATCGACCGCTGGGCCTTGCAGTTCTGAGCCCATGCGGCAGGAGGCG